>JBPEXP010000001.1:0-8382 GCA_052031475.1 Flavobacteriaceae bacterium
ATCATGCTGAAGAGCCTCATTGCGAAGAACTGTACGGATTTAGCATCTTCCACGAAATGTTCCGTGATTTTGACAATGAGTCCAAACTTATCCTGTTGGATGAAATCCTGGTAGTGGGAGAAGAAAAGGAACTCTGTTTCCTCGGAACGCTTGCCAATGATCCGGACAGGAGAATCCGCAATAAAGCACGGCATATAAGGAAATTGCTGGCAGAGAAGCTCAAAAACGCCAAAAAAGAGGCCCAATTAAGCAGCGTTGAAAGCCACCAGGATGCACAGGATCTACTGGAAGAGGAGGATCTGAGACAGCTTGAACAGGGAACTGAAGAGAGCCATACGGAAGAAGAAGAAAAGCTACCTATGGAATTTTGCTTTTACGAAGGAGCCATAGACGAGATCCTGGAGGCGAATGACATCAGCACCTACGCGGATCGTGACATTGAAATTGGCGAAGCTGAGGCCCCAGGTGAAAGTGATTTGCCCCTTAGCAGCCGAAGCAAGTGGAGAACGCTGCTAGACAACATCAGCCTGCCCAGCTTAAGGGACAAAAAGAATGGATAGCGGTCTGTTCAATATCATCCTTGAATATATAAACATCGTATTTCTGGTGTTTACCGTGTTGCTGTTCACCATGTTCAGCATCATGGGCTATTTGTCTACCAGAAGTCAGATTCACTACAAAAATAAAAACAGCTTTGGAGACCTCTCCAAAGTAATGGCAAGTCCGTTAGCTCCGGGCATAACCATAATAGCCCCGGCCTATAATGAAGGGCTGACCATTGTGGAGAATATCAGGTCGTTATTGTCACTACAATATGTCAATTATGAAGTGATGGTTGTTAATGATGGCAGTAAGGACGACACATTGCATAAGATGATCGAAGCCTATGACCTGGAAAAAGTAGATAGGGAGATCGACCCTAATTGGAAGAGCAAGCCCATCAGGGGCATTTATAAATCCAGGCAGAGGTCATTCTCTAAACTAACAGTCATAGACAAGGAAAACGGCGGAAAATCCGATGCCCTCAATACCGGGATCCATCTGTCTGAAATGCAGTATGTGGGTTGTATAGATGTGGACTGCCTGCTGCTTCCGGATGCGCTTCTGCACGTGGTTAAATCATTCTTTCAGCGAACTAAAAAAAGGGTCATAGCTGTTGGGGGAGTTATACGTATTGCCAATTCCTGTAAGATTTCAGGTGGAAAGCTTGAAGAGATCCGCCTTCCGAAAAATTGGCTGGCCAAGTTTCAGCTTCTTGAATATACCAGATCCTTTCTATTGGGAAGAATGGCCTGGGGCCGTATAGACAGCCTGCTTATCATCAGTGGAGCCTTCGGATTTTTTGATCGGCAAATTGCCCTGGAGGTTGGAGGCTACAATACCAGTACCGTGGGAGAGGATATGGAAATTGTCTTCAGGATGCGCAGATATATGCATGAGCGAAAATTGCCCTATACGGTGGAATACATACCGGATCCGCTGTGCTGGACCGAAGTCCCGGAAAGTACCAAAATTCTGGTCAATCAACGCGACCGGTGGGCGAGGGGCAACCTGGAGACCCTTTTTACGCACAAGGACATGTTTTTCAATCCCAAATTTGGTCGTTTGGGAATGCTCAGCTATCCGTATTGGTTCTTTTATGAATGGCTGGCGCCATTGCTGGAGTTCTTCGGTTTTTTTACCATCGTCCTGTTTGTGTATCTGGGGATTATCAACTGGGAATTTTTTATTGCCATCACCTTCACGGTCTACACTTTTTCAGTAATGTTCTCCTTCTATGCCATTTTGTGGGATGTGTACTCTTACAATCAGTACAAAAAAACAAAGGATATCCTCCTCCTTGTTGTATGTGCCATTATTGAACCTCTGGTATTTCACCCGATCGTGGTTTGGTCTGCTGTAAGAGGAAATTATAAAAAACTGTTTAAGATTAATGCCGGTTGGGGATCCCAGGTAAGAAAAGGATTTGCCAAAACCTGATGCAAATGATTACTGAAGGATTAGAAAATAAAAGGACTTACAGCTTGCGCGATTTTACGCGACTGGCCATCGCTTTCTTCTGTACCCTGATCGTGCTTGGCCTCTATCAGCAATTGCGTTTATACGCCCAGGGTGTACTGGACTCAGTGATTGGCAAGAGCTGGTTTCTACTCGTATTGCACCATCTGGGATATGCTGCCATTGCCGTATTGCCCCTGGCTTTTTTATTCAATTTCCTGGAAAATAAGCGGATTTCCCTTGGTTTCCGAAGTGTCAGATGGATCCTATTATTCCTGTTGTTATTTGAAGGTTTCTTAATAGAATTCTATGTAACTCATTTTGAAATTCTCGGTCAGGGGTTCGCAGACATATATGCGACACGAACATCTTTTGCGGAATGGATGCTCGCCCTCGCCGTACTGATGCCCATATGCCTGGGAAGTTACTGGCTGTTTTACAAAATTTCCTCCAGTACGTATCGGTTGATAGGCAGAATGTATCCCTTTACCATCATCCTATTTAGCCTTTTTCTGGCTACACAGTTTTCGACTAAGAAACCGGTCAACGAAAATAAGACGCAACACTTACTGGTGGATATTGCTTCCGGTTGGATTGAAGAGGACCGTTATGCAGGTGCTGAAGAATATCCTCTAAGTTCTGAATTTATACCGGATACAGGTTTGAGCAGCTATTTTCATTTCGGCGACACACCCCCTAATCTGGTTTTTGTCATTATGGATGGCCTGGGTTCTGAATTTGTAGGCCCTGATGCATCGTACAAAGCATTTGCTCCTTTTTTGAATTCTCTGAGCCAGGAGTCTCTGTTTTGGCCAAATCACCTGAGCAATACAGCTGAGAGTCATGCGAGCTTGCCCAGTATTCTGGGTTCACTGCCATTTGGAGAGGCAGGCTTTAATATGGCTGAAGGACCGGTAAACCGGAATACATTACTGGGCATACTAAAAACAAACGGTTACAGCACTTCTTTTAATTACGGTGGCAACACAGCCCTGTATAAATGGGACAAATTCTTGTTTGAGGACCGGATAGACCAGATCCTGGATAATAAGGGCTTTGGTGAGGGCTATGAAAAACAGGAAACCGATGCTGCAGGGGTTACACTGGGCTATCCTGATATGGAGCTTTTCAGAAAGTGGCTAGGGGAACGGTCTGATCCCGATACGCCATTTGCCGAAGTATTCTTTACGCTGAGTACTAAAAAACCATTTCTCATTCCAAGAAGGGATTACTACCTGGATCAGGTAAAACTCATGGCCGAGGATGAAGGGACACTCAGCCAAATTTCCGGTCAGATCAGAAGGAATAAAGAAATCTTAGCCAGTGTGCTCTATGCCGATGAAGCCCTTAAAAAGTTCATAGAGCGGTTTAAAGGCCTGCCTTACTACCAGAATACCATTTTTGTTATTACGGGCAGCCATATGATGGCAGAAATTTCTGGTTTGGATCCCCTCAGCAGATATAAGGTGCCGCTTATCATTTACAGTCCGCTGAATACCAAGCCTGAAATTTTCAGGAACATGGTCTCACACATGGATATTAGTCCGGCCATACTGGGATCGCTGAAAGATTCTTATAATATTCAAGTACCCGGGGCCACAGGCTTTCTTGGGAATGGCCTGATTCCTCAGAAGGATGCTGACATTAATAAGCAGATCCCATTACTGCGCCATGCATCTAATATTAAAGACTTCATCAGGGGAAAGTATTTATTGTCTGATGGATTTACATATAAAATAGGCCCCAATTTGAGTCTCAGCGATTCGGAGAACGAAACAGAAGAGTCCGAGGTCATTGCTGCTTTCAGTCAATTTAAAGGGATCAATAAATATGTAGTGGAGCAAAACAAGCTCATCCCTGAAAGCAGTGTTTTATTCACTCAAACCGCGCGCCGGCCATCTAATCAGGAGATGATCTGGATAAATAGTGTATTCAACGGATCGGATTATGACAACGCTTACGAAACTGCGCGGGCTCTGGCCCATGACGGGGACAGGGAGCGCGCTCTGCTGCTTTGCTCCTATATCTTGAGTCAGGTGCCAGGCCATGCCGATACGGAAATTCTCATGGGTAGAATTCACGCCTGGGCCGGGGATTACAAAACCGCCATAGAAATATTGGAAACAGCTGTTTTAAAATATCCGGTGTATACAGATGCCTATGCTGCCTTGCTCGATGTCTATTTCTGGGCCGGGAAGAAGGGTAAGACCGAAATGTTAGAAAGAAAGATGATCCAAAACCGATTGTACAGCGAGGATCTAAAAAACAAGTTGAACAGAATAAAATCTGCCGAGGTTTCAACACAAACTTCTTTAGAATTCTCTGAATGAAGCGGATAATCTTAATCATATCAGTTCTTATAGGCTTTTACCTGAATGCCCAGCAGGTGACCTTTAGTGGTGATCCGGATGCCTCCTACTTCAGGGCCAGGGACCTCGCATTTGCCGGCCAGCACCGTATTGCCAGAGATACACTAGAAAGTATTCTTACCCGCTATCCCGATTATACCGATGTGAGAAGTCTACTGGCAAGAACCTACAGCTGGGATGCTGATTATGGAGAAGCTCGCAGGCATTTAAATAGAATTACATCAGTTGAACGACAGAACAAAGAAGCCTGGATAGCCGCCATTGACAACGAGATTTTTGCCAAGAATAAGCATATTGCCCTGGGTCTTTGCCTGAAAGCACTGATTTACCTTCCCGGAGATGCAGCGCTTTCGGCCAAGAGATCTCAATTAGAAGCCGAACTTCAGCGGGCTGGGGCAGAGGAGATAGGTGCCAAAAAGGACTTGAACCCGGAGGCCAATTTCAACAATCAATTTGCCCTATATAATGCCTTTGATGTATTTGACGTAGTATATGAACCAATGATCTATGGGGGGCTGGAGTACACCAGATCAACAGATGCCGGAAAGATCATACCCAGGATCAATTATGCCAACAGGTTTGATACTCATGGCTTGCAATATGAAATGGACTTTTATCCCCGGATGTCAAAATTATTCTATGGCTATCTCAGTTATGGATTCTCAGATTCGGAGATTTTTCCCAATCACCGCGTAGGAGTGGAACTGTTTGCGAATATCCCAGGTTCTATGGAAGCCTCGATGGGAATACGCTATCTTGATTTCCTGGACGAAAAAACCACCATTTTTACAGCGTCCTATGGTCTTTACAAAGGGAACTATTATTTCTCTTTACGACCTTATCTGACTCCGGCCCCTGGTGGTTCCCTGGGAGTTTCGGGCGCTCTTACGGCGAGAAAGTATCTCAGGCACAAGGAACATTATATGGGAATGATCTTCAATATGGGCTTTATACCGGAGTTAAGGCAGCTTACTTCCAACAACGTATTGCTGGCAGAGTCCCTGTTTTTCATTGAATCCCGTCAGTTGCTGCTGGAATATCAGTTCAGCGGCAAGAGCCTGTCTAACCTATATAAGGCCCAGCTGGGAATAACACACCAGGAACTGGTATTTGAGCCCGGGCGCTTCATTTGGGCACTCACAGCGGGGATTAAGTACCACGTGAGGTTCTAAAAAAATGCTTAACCTCTGCTTTCGGGGTATTTTACAACATAATCAGGAGCGTACACCACAATTTATTGTTATAACTGATTGTATTCTATAAGTTTACTATAAGATTATTGATTCCCAAATCTCAATAACTTAAAACCAAACTTACCATGTTATACGATACTTATGGGGAGGAATATTTGGACTTCCTCCGAGATTTAAATGAAATTTTAAGTTTAAATGAATTAGCCGAATTGGATTATTTATAGTCTGATCGGCTTTTTCTTTTTAAAACCTACCACTATGGCAAACCATGATCAAGACAATGCGGCATACCTGAATTTTATAGAGGATTTAAACGAAATATTAAAAGACTTCGATATCAGCAAACTCAGCTGTTCTTAATTGTTTTAGTGTTCAGATTGTTTTCACAGACCCTGGTAACCCCAGGGTCTGTGTTTTTACAGGGATAATGTGGTAGTTTCCGATAGGGAATATTGACAGGAAAGTCCTTTAGCCCAGATAGGATTTCAGGAGTTTATTTCTTGAATTATGACGTAATTTCCTTATGGCTTTTTCACGGATCTGTCTGACCCTCTCCCTGGTCAGATCAAAGGTTTGACCGATCTCGGCCAGCGTCATGGACTGGTGATCACCAATACCGTAATACAATTTGATCACATCAGCCTCTCTGGGAGAAAGTGTATCCAGGGCCCTGTTGATCTCTGTATGCAGCGACTGCCGCATCAGATCTATATCGGGCCTGGGTGATTCGCCGGACCGCATTACATCGTATAAGTTAGAATCCTCTCCTTCCTTCAGCGGTGCATCCATAGAAATATGACGGCCTGAGTTTTTTATGGACTGTTTGACCTCGGTAATGGTCATATCCAGTTCATTGGCAATTTCCTCGGCAGATGGCGGCCTTTCATGGGTTTGCTCCAGATAGGAAAAGGTCTTTTTGATCTTGTTGATCGAACCTATCTTGTTGAGGGGTAAGCGAACTACCCTGGATTGCTCGGCCAAAGCCTGTAATATGGATTGACGTATCCACCATACGGCATAGGATATAAACTTAAATCCCCTGGTCTCGTCAAATCTTTTGGCAGCCTTTACCAGGCCCACATTACCTTCGTTAATAAGATCGGGTAATTTAAGTCCTTGATTCTGATACTGCTTTGCCACAGAGACTACGAATCTCAAATTGGCATTGGTAAGTTTTTCGAGAGCTTCCTGATCTCCTGCTTTAATCCGCCGCGCTAATTCTACTTCTTCGTCGGCAGTGATAAGTTCTATTTTGCTGATATCCTGCAAGTACTTATCGAGAGATTTGGATTCACGGTTTGTTACCTGCTTGATAATCTTAAGTTGCCTCATTCGGTAATTTTAATGTTAAAATTAAGAACCTCATTATACATTTTTATTCGCTCATATCCAAAAGCTTTAAATATTTCTTTTCAAAGATTTATAAAGATCGGTATAAAAGTATAAAATACTGATATACAAGTATATATGATGACATAAACAGGTCTGTAAGTACTACTGCCTATAGCAATTTCATATTCGCTATATTCGGGGCATGAGCAAAAGGGCCCTAAAAAAATATCTTGCCGAACTACCGAAGACAGAACTCGAGGAACAGTTATTAGACCTATATCAAAGGTTTCCCCCGGTTAAGAAATACTATGATTTTATCTTTAATCCCAAAGAAGACCAATTGATCCGTGAAGCACGATTTAAGATCTCCAACGAATACTTTCCGGTAAAGAGAAAAAGACCCAGAGCACGGCGGTCTACAGCTCAAAAATATATCAAACAATTTATGACTCTTGGCATGGATGCCGCCAAGCTGGCCGACCTGATGATGTTTAATCTCGAAATTGCACAGACATTCGAAGAACAAAAAAAATTACCTGAGGCCTTTTACAAAAGTATGCTCAACTCCTTTAGGCAGGCGCTTCAGTATATTTCTCATAATGCTTTACTGGGTGAGTTCAAAGACCGGATTGTGAAATGGTATGAGGAGGTGCAAAAGAGGGATTGGCCGTTAAAAGAGGAGTTTTCCAAGGCCTTGGACCTTGTAGATTGAAATTGAAGCAAAATCACATTATTATCAATGAGTGTAGTCATTATAAGACAGGATGGTAAGATTGATGCGTGGAAGGACGAATTAGAAAAACAGGCCGGAGACATTACATTTTACAGCTATCTGGAACCCCATCCGAAGGAAAATATAGAGGTGGCCATGGTGTGGAAGCATCCGTCGGGTATTTTAAAGCAATATCCTGCACTTAAATATATCGCTTCTTTTGGGGCCGGAGTTGACTTTTTGCTGGACGACCCGGATATAGGCCAAATTCCGATTACAAGGGTAGTAGACCCATTCCTGGCCAGCGATATGGCCGAATTTGTAATAGGGGCTATCCTGGCCCATTTGAAGAATTTCCACCAGTACACCCGCGATCAGCAGCAGGGAATATGGAAACCGCTTCCTTATCAGAGGAATAGTGAAACTACCGTTGGAATTATGGGACTGGGTGTTTTAGGGACTAAATTAGCAGAAGAGCTTAATAAGCTTGATTTTAATGTTTTAGGATGGTCTACCTCATCTAAAAGTATAGATAATGTAACTTCATATATTGGAGAAGATGGAAAGAGTTTGTTTCTATCACAATCGCATATTTTGGTTTGCCTGTTGCCCCTAACAGACCAGACCAAAGGCATCATTAATAAATCGCTTCTTTCCCAATTACCAAAGAACTCCTATTTGATCAATGTGGCCAGAGGCGGACACCTGGTAGACGAAGATCTTATTGAAATGTTGAATTCAGATCATTTAAGCGGCGCTTGTCTGGATGTATATCACC
>JBPEXP010000010.1:0-5250 GCA_052031475.1 Flavobacteriaceae bacterium
CTCGAAATTCTGCTTTGACCGTCAGCGAACATGCGATCATCCGGGTCTGCAATCTGCTGCAGGCGAACGTCCATTTCACTTCCAGGCTGAAAAGCGTTAAAATACATGTGGTAAAAAACACGGTACAGCGTATCTGGGGAGTTGTTGGTATACTTTAAATCCTGTATCCCAGTATAGCGATAGGTCTCCACATCCATATCGATCTCCATTCGATAATCTACTTCCTGTTGCCAGTAGCCTCCCTGACCGTAAGTGAACAAGGGCAAGCATGAGGCAAGGAATATTAAGAGGGAAATTTTTTTTATTCCAGCCATAGACTAAAGATTTAGTTTTCCTCTACTCACCTGATCGGCCATGATCAGCGCGTTGTAGGCATTGGCCATCTTTCCTGAGCTCGATATAGCTTCAAAATTCTTGGCATTTTCTACTTCGCCGCCAAGCACAACAGTAGAAGTAGTGCTCAAACCAGACTCCAAAATGATCTTCTTAACCTGTGCCGCAGAGAGTTTGGGATAATAGGATCGGATGAGGGCTGCTATGCCTGAGACTGCCGGTGCGGCCATGGAGGTGCCGCCCTGAAAATCGTATGTGTTGTTGTTCAATGTAGAGTAGATCTTACCTCCGGGGGCAAAAATATCTACGTTGATCTTTCCGTAATTGGAGAATGATGAGACCATTTCAGACCCGTACTGGTTCTCCAGCGAACCCACAGTGATTACATTATCTGCAATTTCAGGTCCGTTGTTGATCTGGTCATTGGGATAATTTGGATTAGCCGGATCATCCAGATTGGCGCCGTCATTGCCGGCTGCATGAACGATCAATACATCATTGGCTGCGGCGTACTTGATAGCGTCATATACCCATTCTGCCTTTGGAGAGTAGGACTTTCCAAAACTGCAATTGATAATACTCGCACCGTTGTCTACTGCGTATCGTATCCCCAGGGCAATGTCTTTATCGTACTCGTCACCATTGGGCACAGCCCTAACGCTCATGATCTCAACATTGTTGGCTACGCCATTGACACCAAGGCCATTGTTGCGCTCTGCGGCTATAATACCTGCCACGTGGGTGCCGTGGTTTTCGTCGTCAAACCGGCTGTCGGGGTTACCATTGCCATAGGAGGTGTCGGTTATATCATAGGGATCGTCTCCTACCTGCTTGCGCCCGTCAAAACTGATATTGTAATGATAGTTAACCTGGTCAGAAAAATAATCAATACCCTCTTTGAGCGCTTCGAATACCTCATCCATATCATCGTAGAATGTATACATTTGCTTCAACACGGCTATTTGCTGTTGCAGGGCCTCGTCTTCGGTCTGTATCTGCATGACATCTTGCTTCTCATAACGGTCTTTTCCCAGGTGTTCCTTAACGGCTGCATCTGCTCCTTTAACGGCTTGCAGGATCTGTTCGTAACGCTGTTTGTTCTGATTGGCTTTGGCGTATTCTTCCTCCTGTTCTGCCCTGGCCCTTGCCTGCAGACTGGCATCGCCCAGCTTCAACCTTAAAATACGGGACAACTCTAATTGCTCATTGTAGGATTCCCCGAGGAAGTTATATCCGTGAACATCGTCTACATAGCCATTGCCATCATCATCCTTATTATTGCCTGGTTTTTCACGTTTGTTGGTCCACAGCACATCGTCCAGGTCTTCATGGTCTAAATCGATGCCTGCATCAATAACCGCCACAACTACGGTTTTGCCGCGTCGATTACCTATTAGCTCGGCATAGGCCTTATCAACACTCATCCCGGGAATCGTGTCCGAGATCAGATCGAGGTGGCCCCAGGTTTTCTTTTCTTCCTCTGTGAGCTCAGAGACCTTTAAAGGGACGGAATCAATATTTTCCACAGGGGTCTGCACCAGTACGGTGCTTCCGCAGCCATAGAATAAAAATGAGGCAATACTCGCGATTGCCAGGAATTTAGAATGAGATAGTTTCATACAAAGTATATTTAAATATAAAGTAGTTATTGAATGGGGCAGAACGGTTTAAGAATGGGCGCAAAGTACAAATTTCCGGCCAATCAGGATTGATTGACCAACAGGTACTCAGGGTATGGGTCCTTCGATCTGCCTTCATAATTTTATCATTGTTCAAAGACCTCATTGAAGCTTAGCTTTTTATCCAGGCGCTCTCCTTTTTCTGTGGCCTGCAGTGTGCATAGCTCGCAATGAGCATCGTGTTCCAGGAAAAGGATATAATTCTTTTCTACAGCCTCGGTCAAAAACCTGGCTTTCTCTGTAAGCGTAAGCAAAGGCCTGGTATCATAGCCCATTACATAAGGCAGCGGGATATGCCCCGTTGTGGGTATCAGATCGGCCATAAAGACCAGGGTTTTGCCTTTGTACTTCAAATGCGGGATCATTTGCTTATCGGTATGACCATCTACAAAAAGAATACCAAATCCCATTTCCGGACTGTGAACAAAGGCCTCTTCACCGCGTTCAATAAACTTTAACTGCCCGCTTTCCTGCATCGGAAGCAGATTTTCTTTGAGGAAGGACGCCTTTTCACGCGCATTAGGCTTGGTAGCCCAGTTCCAATGGTCTTCGTTGGTCCAGAAAACGGCATTTTTAAAAGCAGGTTCATAGGCCGTTTTGTCTTTGTTCCACTGTACGCTTCCGCCACAATGGTCAAAGTGCAGGTGGGTCATGAAAACATCAGTGACATCATCAGGATGAAATCCCAATTTCGCCAGAGACGAATCCAGGCTGTAATCCCCCCAGCGATAATAGTAGCTGAAAAATTTATCCGATTGCTTATTCCCCAAACCGCTGTCAATCAAAATAAGCCTTTCGCCATCTTCAATAAGGAGGCATCGGGCTGCAATGTCAATCATGTTATTTTGGTCTGCCGGGTTGGTTTTCTGCCAGAGAGATTTGGGCACCACCCCGAACATAGCTCCTCCGTCTAATTTAAAATTACCGGTCTCAACAGGATATAAGGTCATCTGCAGCAGCGCTTAAAGGCTGTGCAAATTACACAATGCGAGGCTTATGACTGCCCGCAACCCTTAATTTTTAACAATTCCTTGATTAAATTCTCAGCTCTGAACGGGATCCTCTTCAAATAGGGCCTACAGCGTTAATCTCTATATCCCATAAAAGCTGTATTTTACCCCAAATTTTAAAACATGCTCGAACTCGCGGGACTCATCATACTTGGAATTATAGCGCAATGGACGGCATGGCGACTCAAACTTCCGGCAATTCTTCCTTTGATCTTAATAGGCCTCCTGGTAGGCCCCATAGCCACCTTGTACACCGTAGACGGGACTAAACTTATTGAACCGGTCTGGAATGGCAATAAGGGTTTGTTTCCCGGCGATGGCCTTTATTCTTTCGTATCCCTAGCAATAGCGATCATCTTATTTGAAGGCGGCCTTACCCTGAAGCGTTCCGAGATACGCAATGTGGGACCGGTGATCACCAAGCTGATCACTGTGGGTACGTTGATCACTTTCCTGGCCGGCGGTGTGGCGGCACACTATATATTTGGACTGAGCTGGAAGATATCCTTCCTGTTCTCTTCGCTGATTATTGTTACCGGCCCAACGGTGATAACACCTATCCTGCGAAATATCCCGCTCAAAAAAGATATCTCAACGGTATTGAAGTGGGAAGGCATACTCATAGATCCCATCGGGGCTTTGGCCGCGGTTTTAGTCTTTGAATTCATCAGCGTAGGCGAAGGCCAGGAGTATACCAAGACGGCCCTTATAGAATTTGGTAAGATCCTTCTTTTTGGCTTCACCTTCGGTTTCACCTTTGCCCATGCACTGGCCTTTGTTATAAAGAGAAACCTGGTACCGCATTATCTGCTCAACGTGGTTTCTCTCTCTGTTGTACTGCTGGTTTTTGTAGAATCTGACCTCTTTGCACATGAGTCCGGACTTTTGGCCGTTGTAGTCATGGGTATGGTCCTGGGGAATATCAATCTGCCTAATATTAAAGAATTGCTCTACTTTAAAGAATCGCTGAGCGTTTTATTAATCTCCATCCTTTTCATCCTCTTGGCGGCAAACATCAATGTAGATGACATGTTGCTGATCTACCGTTGGGAGACCGCCCTGTTATTTGCCATTGTAGTTTTTGCGATCAGACCCCTGGCAGTATGGATATGTACCAGGGGATCCAGCCTTAAAGCAAGTGACAAGCTTTTTATCGGCTGGGTAGGACCGAGGGGTATTGTAGCGGCAGGTATCGCCTCCCTGTTCGGATCTGCCTTAGTCCAGAGAGGAGAACCGGGTGCAGAATACATTACCCCGTTAGTTTTTATGGTGGTACTGGGAACCGTATTATTAAATGCCACCACTGCGCGCTTTATAGCAAGACTACTTGGGGTTCTCCTGGTCCACTCAGAAGGTATACTTATTGTTGGAGCTTCCAAGTTTTCCAGGTTGATAGGATCTTACTTCAAGAAGAACAACAAGCATGTAGTGCTGATAGACAACAACCCGTCCAATATAGAACAGGCTAAAAAACTGGGTATAGATGCCATGACAGGAAATATCTACTCGGATAACCTGGCTGATAATATTGAACTGAATGATATGGGCTACCTGTTTGCCCTTACAGGCAATTCGCAAATTAATAACCTGGCAATTAAGAAATTCGGGGCCCAATTTGGTGAGAACGGAACATTTAAAGTGCTCAGTTCAGATGAGATCAGGGAAGAAAGCCTTAAGAACGGGGACATCCTCTTGTCTGAAACCGATGATTTTTCAAGCCTGACCGAAATTGCCACCAACTTTCCGGCCTTGCACGAAATCAGGCTGGAGAACAGCGGTCATCTGGATAAGCTACTGGCTTCAATGGATGCAGATAAGGACCGAACAGCGCTCTTTATTAAATCTCCCGAAGGCGACTTTGAATTGATCTCTACACTAAAAGACAATCCGGTTAATATTACTGAGAACTATCACCTGGTATATATGGGTAAGGCCATGGATCAGGAAGAAATTACCGAACTGCGCCGCATGGAGGAATAATGCGACTAATCATTTAATTTAAGAACAGCCATAAAGGCCTGCTGCGGTATTTCAACATTGCCCACCTGTCGCATTCGCTTTTTACCTTTTTTCTGCTTTTCAAGCAGTTTCCTTTTCCGGGTGATATCACCTCCATAGCATTTAGCGGTAACGTCTTTCCTCAGCGCCTTAATAGTTTCACGCGAAATGATCTTGGAACCGATGGCCGCCTGGATAGGGATGTCAAATTGCTGCCTCGGGATAAGTTC
>JBPEXP010000100.1:0-7796 GCA_052031475.1 Flavobacteriaceae bacterium
AGTCATCTGTAGTGCTGGTCGTTTGGTTCCCTGTGGCTGATCAATTTAGGTTAAATATAGATATCCATTTAAAACCCCCCGTGAATTTACGAATTCACATAGCCGGGTGATATCGATAAACACCTTTATTACTTACTAATGGATCAGATATATTGATTGATTATATTTTCAAATAACTCTTGCTTCCCACTTTTAAGTTTCGGCTCGGGACTGCCCGAAGCGATCTGGTACAGGTCTTTAAGGCTGAGTTTCCCCATTTCAAAATCGCGACCCTTTCCCTGGTCAAATGAACTGTATCTCTCTTTTCTGAGAGCGCGGTACTCGGAAGAGCTGATAATCTGATCTGCGGCGATCAGGGCCCTGGCAAATGTGTCTGCGCCTCCAATATGAGCATGGAATAGATCGTCCATGTCTGTTGAGTTCCTTCTGATCTTGGCGTCAAAATTAATCCCTCCTCCTTTAAACCCGCCTGCTTCCAGAATGATCAGCATGGCTTCGGTGACTTCATTGACATTGTTGGGAAACTGGTCCGTGTCCCAACCGTTCTGGTAATCACCTCTGTTGGCATCTATACTTCCAAGCATTCCATGTGAAGCAGCTACCTCCAGTTCATGAGTAAAGGAATGGCTGGCAAGAGTGGCGTGATTTACCTCGACATTCAACTTAAAATCATCCTGCAATCCGTAATGATTCAAGAAGCCTATTACGGTGGCGGCGTCAAAGTCGTATTGGTGTTTCATAGGCTCCATTGGTTTGGGTTCTATAAAGAAGGTGCCCTTAAATCCTGCCTGCCGGCCATAATCACGTGCCATGGACAGAAACTGGCCCATGTGATCCAATTCCCTTTTCATCTGGGTATTTAACAGGCTCATATATCCTTCACGTCCGCCCCAGAACACGTAATTTTCGCCCCCAAGTTCAATGGTCGCGTCTATAGCCAGTTTGATCTGGGCACCTGCACGGGCCACAACGGCGAATTCAGGGTTGGTGGATGCCCCGTTCATATAGCGCGGGTTCGAAAAACAATTGGCTGTTCCCCAGAGCAGTTTAATACCAGAGGCCTGCATTTTTTCCTTGACGTAGTCGACTATCTTTGACAATCTTTTTTCGGATTCGGCCAACGTATTGGCTTCGCGGACCAGATCAAAGTCGTGAAAGCAGAAATAATCGAAGCCCATCTTGCTGATAAACTCAAAGGCCGCATCTGCCTTGGCTTTTGCCGCCTCCATGGCATCCGTTGGTTCATCCCAGGGAAATTGCAAGGTGCCCGGACCAAAAGGATCTGCTCCGGTACCGCAGAAAGAATGCCAGTAGGCCACTGCAAAACGCAGGTGATCACGCATCGTTTTGCCTGCAACCACCTGTTCAGGGTTGTAATATTTAAAGGCCAGTGGATTGTCTGAATCCCTGCCTTCGAACTTTATATCCGGAATACCTTTGTAGTATTCCTTTTCTCCTAATAATGCCATCTTATTGATATTTGAGTATTTTATTCAGTTGACTTTTCCACGAAGCGTAGGCTTCCCGGTCTGCATCAGCGTCCTGGGTTGGGATTATCTTGTTGACAAAATCCAGGCGTTCCACCATGTCGCCATAGGATTTAAAATCCCCATTCCTTAATATACAAGCCCTGGCCGCCCCGGTGGCACCTGTATTGTTATAGATGCTGATCTCATTTTCAATACAATTGACCACGGACTGGGAGAAAATATCAGAACGGAACATATTGTCATTCCCGGCCCTGATCACTGCAGGTTCTACATCCTCCTCTCTTAAAAGTTCCATGCCGTAGGCAAATGAGAAAGCGATCCCTTCCAGTGCAGCCCGGCAGAGATGGGCTTTTGTATGTCTGTTAAATTCGAGCCCTGATATTTGACCACCGAGAAGCTGATTGTTGAGCATTCTTTCAGGACCATTACCAAAGGGGTGGATCATCAATCCGTCAGATCCTATGGGAACACCGTTGGCCAACTGATTCATCTGCTCATAGCTTTGTACATCCAGGTTGTTCAATAACCAGCGATACTGAATACCTGTACCGTTGATACAAAGTAGCTTGCCGATACGCTTCCTGTCTTCAGCGTAGTTTACATGGGCAAAGTTATTGACCCCCGAGTGAATATTGGTTTCAAGCCTATCGGTTACGGCGTAGAACACGCCAGAAGTACCTGCGGTGGCGGCAATTTCACCGGGTTCAAAAACGTTTAGAGACAGGGCATTGTTAGGCTGGTCGCCAGCCCGATAAAGAACAGCTGTGCCCTTGGCCAGTCCGGTTTCCAAGGCCGCCTTTTGTGTCAGTTGACCCTGCTCTCCAAAAGTACTGACAAGGGGAGGCATGATGGACGGGCTAAGGCCATAATATTCAAGCAGTCTTTGAGAAATTTCAGACTCTTTGAAATCCCAGAATATACCTTCGGAGAGTCCGGAAATGGTTGAAGCAATTTCGCCCGTTAATTTGAAGGCGATATAATCACCGGGTAGCATGATTTTGTGGATGTGATCAAAAATCTCCGCTTCGTTTTCCGCCACCCATTTTAGCTTGGAGGCGGTAAAATTGGCCGGCGAATTCAACAGATGGTTGGTGCACCATTCTATTCCCAAATTCTTTTCTGCCCTCTGGCCGATATCCACTGCCCGGCCATCGCACCATATAATGCTGGGCCGCAGGGAACGGCCGTTTTTATCCACCAGCACCAAACCGTGCATTTGATAGGATATACCAATTCCGGCTATGGAATCCGGAGGAATTTTAGTTTGATGCAGGATCTTTTTGGTTGCTGTACAGAAATGCTTCCACCATAGTTCGGGATCCTGTTCTGCCCATCCGGGATGAACAGAGATCATGTCCATTTCCTGCTCGGGTTCCTGAACCAGAGCTAAGGGTTTTCCGCTTTCCTCTTCAACCAGGGAGACTTTGATCGAGGAGCTGCCAATATCAAATCCGATAAAGTACATAGATCAGCTTAACCCCATCAAGATATCCTATTTAGGCAGATGTAACAAATAAAAAACCCCGGCGAACTGCCGGGGTTTCTAATTTTATATTTACAGATTTATGGACATGGCTCGGCGCCAGGATATCCACAGTTCTGTACTAAGTTCGGGTTAGCAAGAAGCTGCTGAGCAGGAATTGGGAAAAGGAGACGTGCTTTGTTGTCAACTTCACCGCTAGGCTTAAATTCCCAAGCTCTCAGGTATTGACCAAATCGCTTAAGGTCTTGCCTTCTCCAGGTTTCAGCATAAAGCTCTCTTCCACGTTCGTCAATGATATCCTGAGAACCGGCAGAACCTAATGGAGTAGCTCCACGCGCAACTCTCAATTCATTGATCATAGCTGTTGGATCGCCGCCGTTTCTCCACATAGCTTCAGCTTTCATCAGGTGAGCATCGGCATATCTGAATACGATCTCGTGACCGGTGAATCCACCAAAACGAGGATTGTACTTCATTACACGAATACCAGTTTGCTCATTGTTGTTGATCAAGCTGGGTGTACCAGAACCGTCAACAAACTGTCTTGTAAACTGAAGAGGAGCACCAGGACGGTCTAATACGATAGAACCATCAAGATTGTACTGCTGTCCGATCAGGAAGCCAAATCCTACATTAGAACCATCTTCAAAGCCACCGTTGTCTGAAGTTCCTTCTCTACCTGTGAAAGGCAGACCTCCGGGAGGTACACCACCTCTACGAGGCTCTTGTCCATCCAGCGGAGTCAGATCCAATTCAACACGGTTGCTGTTTGGATCACCTTCAAACAGGTCATAGTATTCAGCAAGTGTACTGAATCCATTCCAACCACCACCACCGATGGTAGTAGAGTTGTAGTGAAGACCGTTAAAGATCCTGTTACCAACAGAAGCGTTGTTAGACCAGATAGTTTCTGAATCAGGAGAATTCCTGAAAATATCAAAGTAAGGCATGGTCTCCAGGGCATATCCCTGATCAGCAATCTGATCAACAAGGGAAATTACCTGAGACATATCGCCAGAATCTGCGCTACCGGCACCAACAAGAATAAACTTGTTAAGGAGCACCTTAGCTTTCAGATACCTGGCTGCTTCCTTGCTTGGCCTGAAAGTAGCATCTGCCCCTGAACCTGCTGCAAGAGAAGGAAGGTTAGAGATCGCCCTGTCAAGATCAGCAATGATGAAATCTACAGCTGCCTGTCCGGTAAGCACTTCTGGAAGTGCTGAAGATGGCTGGCTTACATCCCTGAAAGGAACTTGTCCGAACCAGTCGAGTACCAGGAACATAGAATATGCTCTCAGGAAGCTGGCTTCACCAATATTAATAGCACTAGGGCTACTTCTGTCATCCAGAACCTGTGAGGCAAGAAGCTGATTCGCATTCCAGTCGTTAAAAGGAGTGATGATATCGGTGGCTTCTTCGTTCCACTCGTGGTTGTGAAGATTTCTCCACCTTCCGTTATCACCCCAGTCTGTACCCCTGGTTGGAACCAGGAAGGCATCAGTAGTAACTTCGTCTAATGCGTACTTATTAGCCTGGTCGCCGTACTGACCACTCATTCTGTTCAATATCTCATCGACGGTAGAAGAGGGATCCGCCAGTCCCTGGAAACCTTCACTGATAATAGAGTCAGTCTCCTCAATTTCCAGATTGGTACAGGACAAAAGGCCTACAACAACCAGAATTGATAGAAAGAAAAATTTTAATTGAGTTCTTTTCATGATTTACAATCTTTTTAATTAAAACGTCGCATTAACACCTATTACTACTGTCCTTGGATTAGGGAAGGCTGTGTAGTCAATTCCCCTGGAAGGAACTCCAGATCCAAGATCACCTGTTGCTACTGTAACTTCAGGATCTAATCCGCTGTAGTCAGTAATCAGGAACAAGTTCTGACCAGTAACAGATAATCTGAGGCGTTTGATAGCGCTCTCTCCACTAAGAGGCACATTATAGCCAACGGTTGCGTTTTGCATCCTAACAAAATCACCTTTTTCAAGGAATCTTGTAGAAACGTCTGCAGAAGCACCAGGAGCTTCACCGCTGGTCAATACATCTGTGGTTACATTCCTCGCGTTGGTTATTGAACCTGAAGTGAAGAATGCGTTAGCTGTGTTGTTGTATACGGAGAATCCAAACTGACCTGAGAAATAGGCTGAGAAATCCCAGTCGCCTACATTGGCGTTCAGAGAAAGACCCGAAGTAATTTCAGGTAGTGCACTTTCACCGATGAAAGTTTGATCAGAGATAGGATCTCCAACTCCGTTGCCGTCAACATCCTGATAAATCGGGAAACCATCTGAGTCAAATCCTTCAAAGATCGCCATATAATAAGCGAACAAAGGCTGACCTGCCTCAAATCGCTGGGCAAAGGCTCCAGAGAGACCCTGACCGTTAATCGCACCCGTATTAATGGCACTGGCAAAATCCTGAATCTCGTTATCGTTGAATGCGATGTTGAAAGACGCTCCGAAAGAAGCATTATCTGTTTGTACAAAATCGTAAGCAAGAGTAACTTCTAGACCCTGGTTGATGATCGATGCATCCTGGTTACCAAACTGGAATGGGTCTACCGCTGGTGCTGCAGGAGGAGTCCTGAGCAGTACATCTGTAGTTTCCCTTCTATAGACATCTACGCTACCGCTAAATCTGTCCAGGTTGAAACCGAAGTCGAAACCTATGTTGAAGTCGAGTGTTTCTTCCCACTTCAGATCAGGTACGTCTGTGGCAACGATAGCCAGACCATTTTGGTTGACCACGTTGTCATTCTGTACGCCCAATCCGGCAAATCTCTGACGGGCTACGAAGTTACCGTATCCAAGACCGTCCTGGTTACCGGTGATACCGGCACTCAATCTCAGTTTTAAAGTAGATACGTTATCGCCCACAAAGTTCTCTTCGTTGATCTTCCAGGCAAAAGCACCTGAAGGGAAGTAACCGTACTGGTTGTCAGGACCAAATCTTGAAGAACCATCAGCCCTGATCGTACCTGTAAATAAGTACTTATTATTTAAGGAGTAGTTGACACGAGCAAAGAAAGACTGTAATTCGTCAGTGTTGTCAAATGCGTCAACAACCATTCCCTGTACTAACCTGTTAAATCCAAAAGGCACATCCTCACCGGCCACAACCGTTGGGAACAGTCTGTTCACCTGTAGTTGGGTGTGGTTTACACCATAGAAGTATTGCTGATAAGAACCATCAATAGTGGCACCTGCATCATCTACGGTATTGCGCAGATCCCTCTGCATCTTCTTAAGGTCTGTAGTTCCGAAACCGCGGGCAGAAGAGTTAAATCCACTGGTCCTGAAATCCTGGAAAGAATAACCGACAAGTACATCGATGTTATCATCGCCCAGATCCTTGTTCCAGTTCACTGTAGCTTCAAGAAGCTTACTCTCCCTGTTCAGGGTATTGTACTGTCCTAAACCATTTCCTGGGATACCAGTCAGACCCACGATGTTACCGTTAAGAACACCAAGAGCCCTACCTTCAGACTTGTCATAACCAAGATTCACCTTGGCGCTCAGGTCGTCTGTAAAATCGTATTCAGCCGATCCATTGGCCAGAAGACGGTCTGTACGGGTCTCGAATAAAGTATTAGACAAGTAGTTGGCTGGCTTAATCAAAGTACCTCCATCATCAAATGAAGGAGAAGTTGGCCAGGTAGGATTCGCAGAATAAGCGGCACCTAATATGTTACCACGGAAACCGGCTGTTCCACCTAAACCTACAGTTTCGTCATTAACTCTTGATACAGTAGCCTGGATGCTTGTTGTAAGCCTGTCATCCAGGAATCTGTGAGTCCAGTTCAATCTTCCTGTAAGCCTTTCCAAATCGGTATTCTCCAAAATACCAAATTGTTTGCTGTAACCTAATGTAGCCCTGATATTACCACTGCCATAATTGTTAGAGTATGCCAGGTTGGTAATGGGCGAAACAGTAGACCGGGTTACAAAAGACTGCCAGTCTGTGCTGTTGCCGAAATCTACGTCGGCTGCATTACCACCAAACTGAGTAACACCTGCAAGGAATTCATCCCTGTTAAGCAGATCGTAGTCGTTGGCAGGAGTGGCAAATGCCAGATTCTGGCTAAATTCCCAAGTTCCACCGGTTGACCCTTTACCAGTTTTAGTAGTAATGATAACAACACCGTTTGCACCCCTTGATCCGTAGATCGCTGTAGCGGATGCATCTTTCAGAATAGAAATACTTTCGATGTCATTTGGGTTGATAAAGTTCAACGGGTTTCTTGGAGAAGTACCCCCGTCACCTGTATCAGCCCCAGGTGCTGTATTCTCACCTAAAAGCGGAATACCATCCACAACAAATAATGGATTGTTGTTTGCACGAACCGAGTTAGAACCCCGGATGTTCAACTGGATGCCCGCTCCAGGTTCACCACTGGTCTGCTGGATGTTTACACCAGCGGTCTTACCAACAATCAGTTGTTCCGGTGATGCAATGACACCACCGTTAAATTCCTCGGCGGTTACTGCAGCAACTGCTCCAGTCGCATCTTTTACTGTAGTAGTACCATAACCGATGATTACTACCTCATCCAGTGCCTGGGCGTCCTCCTGTAAGACAACATTTATAGTTGTCTGACCATTGATAGCCACTTCTTGGGAACTATACCCAATGTAACTAAACACCAACGTTCCATTGGGGTCCACGTTACTTAATGTATAATTACCATCGAAGTCCGTTTGCGTACCAGTAGTTGTTCCCTGTAATACTACACTAGCCCCGGGCAGTGGACCATTCACATCAGAAACCGTACCTGATACTTCTTGCGCTTCAACCAGCCCAAAGCAAAATATAGC
>JBPEXP010000101.1:0-3207 GCA_052031475.1 Flavobacteriaceae bacterium
GGGATCCGTAGTGCCTATGACGGGATGAACTACTGCCGGGTGCTTCAGGATCCAGGCCAGCAATAGCTGACTGGCGTCTGCGTTGTACTTTGGCATTAATTCCTCCAGTATAGCGCGGATCCTGTTGTTCTGATCATTGTCTTCCCTGAAAAAGTTACCCAAAGGGCTCCAGGCCATGACTCTTCTGCCGTGTATCATACAGTCGTCCAATGTACCGTCAAACATGACCTGATCACTGGTCAGAGAAAGTTCAATCTGGTTGGCAGAAACCGGGATTGCCGTTTCAATAAGGGCAATTTGGGATGGAGTGAAATTAGAAACACCAAATTCCCTGATCTTGCCTTCAGACTGCAGTTGTTCTACAGCCTCCGAAATCTCATTGGCTTCCATAAGCGGACTGGGGCGATGCAGTAAAAAAAGATCCAGATAATCTGTCTGCAATTTCCTCAATGATTCCTCAACAGACCATATGATGTAGTCCCTGGAGTAATTATAGTGTTTCACACGGTTGTCACGGGCTTCACAGACGTACTGGATCCCGCACTTACTGATCAACTGGTAAGATTCCCTGGGCAATTGACTATGGGTCAATGCCGCCCCAAATTCTTCTTCAGTCCCATATCCGCCGTATATGTCGGCATGGTCAAAAGTGCTTATACCTATTTCCAGGCAATGCTTGATTAAATCCGACATCTGTTGAGTGCTGTATTTCTTTCCCCAGCTGCCCCAGGTCATAGCTCCTGCGATGATTCGGGAAAAGTTTGCTTTGTTTTTCATAATTTCACGTGGTTTTTGCCGCAGCTTGTAAGGAGGGTTTCCTCCGCCTTTTTAAAGCTATAAAATTGTTGGTTGACTGACCTTGGATCAGGAGTATTGACCTCGTTAAAAATATACGATAAATCCCTTAAATACTTCATAAAACTAAGGCTTCTGGCTTATTTTTAACCAATCATTAACAGCACTTGAGTAAATAAATTTTCAATTTGCGCCGTACTAAAAACCAACTAGTTGAAACACAATCCCTAAAAGGATATTTATGGAAGAAAATACCACTGTTGATATAAGCGCCGTTAATGAAAAGATTGCACAGGACAGCGCTTTTATCGATTTGCTGATTATGGAGATGAACAAGGCAATTGTTGGCCAGAAGCATATGGTTGAACGATTGCTTATAGGCCTTTTGGGACAAGGTCATATTTTATTGGAAGGTGTGCCAGGTCTGGCGAAGACCCTGGCAATTAACACCCTTGCAAAAGCGGTTAAGGGAAGTTTTAGCAGGATTCAGTTTACACCGGACCTATTGCCTGCAGATGTTATCGGAACCCTGATTTACAACATAAAGGAGAATGATTTCTCTATTAAGAAAGGGCCAATTTTTGCCAATTTTGTGCTGGCTGATGAAATAAACCGCGCCCCTGCCAAGGTGCAGTCCGCATTACTGGAGGCTATGCAGGAAAGGCAGGTAACCATCGGTGATGAGACCTTTATCCTGGACGCCCCGTTTTTGGTTATGGCAACCCAGAACCCGGTAGAGCAAGAAGGAACCTATCCGTTGCCCGAAGCACAGGTAGACCGGTTTATGCTTAAAACGGTCATCGACTATCCCAGGATGAATGAAGAGCAGCTGATCATACGGCAGAATCTCAAAGGAGGTCATGAAGCCGTAAAACCCGTGGTTAGCCTGAAGCAGATCCTCAATGCACAGGAAGCAGTTCGGTCTGTATATATGGATGAAAAAATAGAAAAATATATCCTGGACCTGGTATTTGCTACCCGCTATCCTGAAAAATATGAACTGCCCGACATCAAGCCGCTCATAAGCTTTGGTGCGTCTCCAAGGGGCAGTATCAATATGGCTAATGCTGCCAAGTGCTATGCTTTTATCAAAAGAAGGGGATATGTGGTCCCTGAAGATGTAAGGGCGGTGGTTCACGATGTTCTCCGGCACAGGATAGGCATTACTTATGAAGCAGAAGCCGAGAATGTCAGTTCCGAGGATATTATCAATCGCATCGTCAACAAGATTGAGGTTCCCTAACAGGCCGACGTTTGTCTACAAGCTGAAAATTGATTTGCGGGAGCCGCTATTTGTCAACCCGGCTTAACCGGAACAATCAAAAAGCCTGATCCACTATGGACACCAAGGAATTACTAAAGAAAGTTCGCAAGATTGAGATAAAGACCCGCCGTCTTTCAGACCACATTTTCGGCGGCGAATATCACTCTACCTTTAAGGGCCGAGGGATGACCTTCAGCGAGGTAAGACAATACCAGTTTGGCGATGATGTTAGAACGATAGACTGGAATGTCACTGCCAGGTATAATGAACCGTTTGTGAAGGTGTTTGAAGAAGAACGGGAACTCACTATGATGTTGCTGGTAGACGTGAGCGGGTCTGAATACTTCGGAACCACAGAGGCTTTTAAAAAGGAGATCATCACCGAAATATCTGCTACGTTAGCATTTTCTGCCCTGCAGAACAATGACAAGGTTGGCCTGATTCTCTTTTCTGATCAGGTAGAATTGTTTATTCCTCCTAAAAAAGGACAGAGCCACGTGCTGAGGATTATCCGGGAACTTTTAGAATTTAAACCCGAAAGTCACCATACCAATATTGAAGAAGCCCTGAAATTCCTTTCCAATGTCATCAAGAAAAGAGCCATTGTATTTGTGCTTTCCGATTTTATTTCGGACGATTATGAGCAGACGCTGAGGATCACTGGAAAGAGGCATGATCTTACCGGTATAAGAGTTTACGATCCCAAGGAAGAAGAAATGCCCAATATCGGTGTCGTGCAAATGCAGGATGCAGAAACCGGTCGGCAGATCCTGGTGAACACCCAATCCAAAAGAGTCAGGCAATCCTACACGGATTACTACAGGCAACGGGTGGATTATTTTAAGGAGATTTTTTCAAAGTCGGGATCCGGGGTAATTCATTGCCGGGTAGATGAGAGTTATGTGAAGAAGTTATTGAGTTATTTTAAGCGAAGAGGTTGAAGCAATTGCCCACATATCAACATCATATTAAAGGATTACTTCTAAAACCGGTGGTCCTGTTTATTTGTTTTATGGCCGGGGCTCTTCATGCACAGGACGGTCCGGTAGTAAGTTCAGAGATCGATACAGCACATATCAGGATCGGGGAACAGATCAGGTTTAATGTTAGTGTGGAAGCAGATTCTTCGGCAGTGGTCTTTTTCCCGG
>JBPEXP010000102.1:0-2575 GCA_052031475.1 Flavobacteriaceae bacterium
TTATCCCCGGGTTTTACTTTCAATACATCACCAATATTGATCTCATCAATACTTACTTTCACTTCCTCACCATCTACCATCTTTATAGCCTCATTAGGGGCAAGTTTGAGCAATTCCTTAACGGCAGAATTCGTCTTGCTGTGCGCTTTGGCCTCCAACACCTGACCTAATAAGACCAGTGTTAATATGACGGTGGCGGCTTCAAAATATACATGCACCGTTCCCGTATCGGTTTTAAATTGTGCAGGTAGAATATCGGGTATCAACATGGCCACCACGCTGAACAGCCAGGCCACCCCCGCTCCTATCCCGATCAGTGTAAACATATTGAGGTTCCATGTCTTGATGCTTCTATATGCGCGTTCAAAGAACATCCAAGTAGCATAAAAGACCACAGGTAGAGAGAGTACAAACTGGATCCAGTTCCAATATTTATGTTCCAATACATCAAATAACGGATTACCGGGGATCATCTCGCTCATCGCAATCAGGAAAACAGGTGCCGTAAAAACCACGGCGATCCAAAACTTTCTCAGTAATTGCCGGTAGGTTCTTTCCTCTGCAGAAAGATCCGGTTCCTTGGGTACCAGATCCATGCCACAGATCGGACAACTGCCGGGTTTGTCTTCTACGATCTCGGGGTGCATCGGGCAGGTCCACTGAGCTGAAGAAGATCCTGTTGAAAGACTTTGTTCTTCAACCAGGTCCATCCCACAAACAGGACAATCACCGGGTTGGTCATAGGTTTTGTCGCCCTCACAGCGCATAGGACAATAAAAAGTTCCCGTTCCATGACCTTTTTGCATTGGCCGTACCTGATGTTCCATAGGATGGTGATCACCCTGTGGATGAATACTGTAGGAACCTCCGTCCTGTTCCAGGGCGGCCTGAAAGCTCGAAATGGGAATATGGGCTTCCATCTCTATGGTCGCCTCTGCTTTTTCCAAATTAACCGTTACCGAATTCACTCCTTGTACCTTAGCAAGTGTTTTCTCAACATGGCTTCTGCATCCATTGCAGGTCATTCCGTGTATGTGATAACTGTGTTTCATAGTTTACTTTAGTTCTTCAGCAGTCTTAAGATTTGTGTTGAAGCCAATAATTTTCAATTTATTAAATAGTTGATGAGCGCCGACTGTGAAAAGTACAACTGCACGGATTGAATCTGGTTCATTTGAAATCTTAATTGTAATTCCTGGATGTCCAGCACTTCGTTAAAATCAGTGGACCCGGTTTCATAGTTCTTCAACAGGATCTGCTCTGCATCCTTCGCTTGCTTGAGGTTTTTTTCCTGTACATTATAAGCAATGCGGGCTTCGTTGCGTTGTGCTATCGCCTGGGCGAAGGCAGACTCAAGAAAATTGGTTCTTTCCTGTTTCTGAAAGGCTATTTCCTGCTTACGGAGTTCATTCTGCCTGGTCCGGGAGCTGTACTGTTTGTTAAAAATAGGCACAGACAGAGACAGCATGGGCATAAAAATATCCTTTCCATTATCGGCAAAATCCATGTTGGGCCTTTCCTCTACGGGAATATAATCCAGGCTGAATCCGAACATAGGAGCCCTTTCTTTTTGATTGAGTTCCTCTGCCTGGACCACTGATTCGTATAATTTATCAAATCGCATTAATTCAGGATTTAATTGAATACTATCCGAAATGATTGGATCTGAATCTGGTATTTCTATGATTTCCACCACTTCCACGGCTATACTGGTATCGCGGTTTAACAGAGAATTGAAATTGGCTTGTTCTGCCACATACTGCTGTTGTAAGATTTCTTTTTGCTGCCACAAGTCATTCTGTCTAATCTGCAGGCGCAATACCTGTACAGCACTTGCATTTCCTACCTCCACCGACCTAAGAGCCAGTTCTTCATATTTTTTAAGCAACTGGATATTTTCCTCCAAGACCATCTGTTTGGCTAGCAAACCGTAAAGCCTGTAATAGGATTGTGCAACGGAAAGGGACAGCTTTCTCCTGGCCACTTGGTAGTCCACGTAATCTGCCTCTGCCATGGCCGAGGCGAACTTTTGTCTTGAGGAAACCGTACCGAACCAGGGCAGCATTTGTCTGGCCGTGAACCTGGCTACCTGTGCCCCTGTCCTGGTTTCGGGTTCGCTTACAAAATAACCAGCGCCAAATTCGGTATTTGGAATCCAGTTGGCCTCATTGAGTTTTTCCCTGGCAATATTATACCTGAGCTCATAGGCCTGAATATTGGGATTATTGGCCCATGCTTCATCGATGTAGGGCTGCAATAGCTGTGCTCTAACTAAAGACGAAACTAAAAATAGACCCGCAAAGACTAATAGATGCTTCATTGGTTTAGCGTTTTAAGTTGAACTTCTTTTCGCCACCCGAATAGGACAGGTACTACAAACAGGGTGATCAGGGCAATGAGCATTCCCCCGAAAGAAGGAATGGCCATAGGGATCATAATATCACTGCCGCGACCCGTTGAAGTAAGTATAGGCAGCAAAGCGAGTATTGTTGTCGCTGTGGTCATCAGACAGGGCCTGATACGTTTTTCACCCGCCTCAACTATAGATTCGCGAATTCCCTGCAGATCCAGAGGA
>JBPEXP010000103.1:0-3590 GCA_052031475.1 Flavobacteriaceae bacterium
ATGAAACTACCAATGAATAGAAAACAATCATCAATACAAGGCCGAGAACTACCACTCCCGAGTACTTCAATAATGCAAGCAAAAGTTCTGGATCACTGGAAGAAACAACCACCCCGGCTAAAAGCGCAAATACCGCGTAGGGAGCGATCAACATGATCAGGTCTACCATTTTTAATACTACGTAGTTTAATGAGTCGAAAAAGTCTTTCAGTGGCTGGGCGCGTTTTTCTCCAATGAGGAGCATGGAAATGCCAAAGATGATGGTGAAAACAATGACCTGAAGCATGAGGCCGTTGTCTGCAAAAGCCTGAAATGCATTGTCCGGCACCATATCTTCAAGGAATTGCAATGGACCGCTCTCCTTTTGCATAGTAGCCTGTTCCAGCTTGGATGTTACACCGGCATCTGAAGCATAAGTCTCCGAGAGCTTGTTGATGGTCGCCTCAGCAATTCCGTCTCCCGGCTTTAAAATATTAACCAGTACCAGTCCAATTGTAATGGCTACAACGGTGGTCATGATGTATATCCCAATGGTTCTTAACCCAATGTTCTTAAACTTGGAAATGTCTTTCAGGTCGGATATACCTTTGATCAGGGATGCGATAATCAAGGGGATGGCGATCAGTTTGAGTAGTTTGACGAAAATATTGCCAAAAGGCTGTATCCAGTCGGCAACAAAATCAGCTCCCCAGCTGGGATAAGTCATCACAAACCCAAATACGATCCCCAGGACCATGCCGATCAATATTTTCCAATGCAATTCCAGTTTACGCATAGTTTGATTTTTTCGGAAGAAAGATAGTGTTTTTGGCCTCAATTCGCCACAACAGCGGCAGCTTAACAGGCCTGCTTTATATTTTCCGCTTCGGTCATCGTTATCGACACCGGATAACGTTATGACTGATTCCTGCTACAGCGATCTAATAAGGCAAAATCAGCGAGAACCAAGGCGGCCATAGCCTCTACGATAGGCACTGCCCTTGGTACCACGCATGGGTCATGTCTGCCTTTACCCTGTGCCTGTACCTTATTTCCTTCTTTGTCTATGGTTTCATATCCCTGGAGCAAGGTAGCCACAGGTTTAAAGGCCACCCTGAAATAAATGTCCATGCCATTGCTGATGCCCCCCTGCACTCCCCCGCTGTAATTGGTTTTGGTACTTCCGTCCGAATTAAAGCTGTCATTGTGCTCACTTCCTTTCATTTCCACCCCTTTAAAACCACTGCCGTACTCAAATCCCTTAACAGCATTAATGGAAAGCATAGCCTTTCCCAGCTGTGCATGCAGCTTGTCAAAAACAGGTTCGCCCAGGCCAACCGGTACATTTTTGATGACGCAACTGATCACTCCTCCTATGGTGTCGCCCTGTTTGCGAACTGATTTGATCAGCTTCTCCATTCTTTCAGCAGTAGCAGGGTCCGGACAGCGCACGGCATTGGATTCGGCCTTACTGAGATCCAACTCTTCATAGGGTCTTTCCAAACGAATGTTACCTACCTGGGACACATAGGCATCAAAACTCACATCTTGCATGAATTGTTTTGCTATGGCTCCGGCAACCACCCGGCAGGCGGTTTCCCTTGCAGAACTTCTTCCACCGCCCCGATAATCACGACGGCCGTATTTCTTGTCGTAAACAAAATCGGCATGCGATGGTCTGTAAGAATCCTTAATGTGCGAGTAATCTTTGGATTTCTGATTGGTATTAGGAATGATAAAACCAATAGGCGTTCCTGTTGTCTTTCCTTCAAAGATCCCAGAAAGAAACTGGACCTTGTCTTCCTCCTTGCGCTGTGTAACAATAGCTGACTGACCTGGTCTTCTTCGATCCAGATCGCGTTGTACGGCTTCCGGATCTATGGTAATGCCAGCCGGGCAACCATCGATAATACCGCCAATGGAAGGACCATGGGATTCACCAAAAGTGGTTAGTTGAAAGATCTTCCCAAATACATTTCCAGCCATATACAAGTTGGTTATTCAAGGTGTAATTCTCTCCACCCTGCAATACAAGCCTCAAAGATAGACTTAAAGCCATTGCTTACCAAAACCTGATCTTCTTAATATTCGCTTAACAGATCGCCATGCAGCTTAAACAAATAATAACCTTGCAGATATTTAATCTTCACCTGTATTTTCACAGCCGATATACCAATAGGTTTAATTTTGCTCCAAATCTATTTTGCCTTGAGAAAAAGACGCATAGACATTGCCGTGATATCCGATGTTCACCTAGGCACATCAGGATGTCGCGCAGATGAATTGATCGCCTATTTAAACAGCATCAAACCTCAAAAATTGATTCTCAATGGTGACATTATAGATATCTGGAACTTCAACAAAAAATACTTCCCGCAATCCCACCTGAAGGTGATCAAAAAGATCATAGGCATGGCCACTAACGGCACAGAGATCATCTATATCACCGGAAATCACGATGAAATGCTCAGGAAATTTGGGGAAGTCAGATTGGGGAATTTTCAGTTGGTGAATAAATTCGTCATTGAACTGGATGGAAAAAAAGCCTGGCTTTTTCACGGCGATGTATTTGATGTATCCATTCAACACGCCAAATGGCTGGCCAGACTGGGAGGCTATGGATATGATGCCCTGATCAGGTTAAACAGATGGATTAACTGGGTGTTGTCTAAAATGGGCAGGGAGAAATTCTCACTGGCGAAAAGAGTTAAGAATGGTGTAAAAGGCGCGGTAAAATACATCAGGAATTTTGAAAAAACGGCCACAGACCTCGCTATCGACCATGGATATGACTATGTGATTTGCGGTCATATTCACCAGCCGCGGAAAGAAATCCACGAAAATAAACACGGGCGCTGTATGTACCTGAATTCAGGCGACTGGGTAGAAAATCTTACGGCCCTGGAATACTCCTTTAAACGCTGGAAAATATATCACTACAACCAGGACAAGCTCTCAGCTTTCTACTCAGATGAGGACCTGAAGGATTTGGATATGAACGAACTCATCTCCTCCATCATCGAGATCAAAGCTAAAATGCCGCCTAAGAAAGAAAAGGACGGTGAATCAGTTGATGACTAGCGCCTCTTTTAAAATACTTATCGGGTGTTTGGCGGTTCTATCGGTTCCGTCTTTTATCTGATGCCTGCAGCTGGTGCCATTTGCTGCTATCACAGTTTGTTTCTTTAATCTTCTAACAGCGGGAAACAAGGTAAGTTCCCCAACCTGCATACTTACCTGGTAATGCTCCTTCTCGTAGCCAAAGGATCCGGCCATGCCGCAACAACCTGATGGAATGATACTTACCTGATAGTTCTCAGGCAGGTTTAAAAGATCGAAAGTGATTTTTTGACCGGACAAGGCCTTTTGATGGCAATGGATGTGGAGCTTTATCTCTTTTTCTTGTTTGGTGAAATGCGAACTGTCCAGCCTGCCGGCTTCTAATTCCGCCGCCAGGAATTCTTCCACCAGGAAACTCTTGGCAGCAAGCGCAGTGGTCTGCTCCGGATCCAGGTGAAACCTTTTGTATTCATCCCTGAAACTGAGAATGGCAGATGGTTCAATTCCCAGTATCGGCATGCCTGACTTTGCCTTGGGGTAAAGATGCTTTA
>JBPEXP010000104.1:0-1756 GCA_052031475.1 Flavobacteriaceae bacterium
CAGCCAGAAAGCCATGAATAAATTAACCATTGTCTATGGTAATGAGGGAGGCTATACGCCCGGAGATGCCTATGATTTCTATTTCGAAGACGATCAAGTGATCAGGGAATGGGTTTTCCGCAGAGGAAATCAGGCAGAGCCCAGTACACAATCTACCTGGGAAGACTACGAAAATATTGGCGGCCTGATGATCTCAAAGATGCACCGGGGCGAAACAGCGGGCTCAAGCCTATATTTTACCGGATTACAGGTTAATTAAGTAGCAACTCTTTTTCTATGGCGTCTGTATAAAACGAAGGTGGCGAGTAGTACCATGACGCTGCAGGCCAATAAGGTCGTGAATGTTAGGTTCAGCGAAAATTTTTCTGCTATAAAGCCCAAAATAACCGGACCGATAAGAAATCCGGAGTAACCGGTACCTGCAATAAAAGCAACTCCCTGTGAAGATTCTACGCCTTTTACATTGCCACCTATCCTGAAAAGTTCAGGTATAATCACTGAAAATCCCAGTCCGGTCAAAGCAAAACCTACTATTGCCGGATAGAGTTGTGTACTTAGAACCAGGGAATAACCAATGATCGCAACCGTAGCTCCAAGAGCCACGATCTTCACCGACCCGAGACGGGCGCTGATGGCATCACCCAGAAACCTTCCCAAGGTCATTAAAACTTGAAAACCCAGAAAGCCGGCTCCCCAAAGAGCTTCGGGTGCTATGGCGACTTCTTTGAGGAACAATCCGCTCCAATCTACAATGGCGCCTTCACTACCCATGACCACGAAGGAAACCAATCCTAATAAAAGCAAGGGTTTAAAATTCCTGAAACTGAAAGGCTCTTTTTCTATAGGGGCGGCCACTATGTGCTTATACCTCTTGTGAAAGATGAGATTGACCAGAAAGACAATGGCTACGGCCAGACCCATATGTAAGACCCTGTTGTCAAATATCGGGATCAGAAAGCTTCCTAAGCCCGCAATAACTCCGCCAAGGCTAAAAAATCCGTGTGAGGCCGACATGAAGTTTTGCCTGTCTTCTTTTTCTATCTCAGTGACCAGCGTATTCATCGATATATCGGTAAAACCGTTAGTAGCGCCAAAAAAGAAGAGGGCCGTGATAAGGCCAACAAAACTCGTTGCCATGATAGGCGGCAGAGCAGTAATACACAAGAGAATGGCACCGATCCAGGTGGCCCTGCCCACTCCCAGGCGGTTTATGATCCTTGATGCTACCGGAAAAATCACAAAGACTCCCAGGGAAAGAAAAAAGATTGCTAACCCAAGTGTGGCCTTGTCTATATCGAGGTCTTCTTTTACAAAGGGAATGTAAATGGCCCAGGTGCCAAAAAGAATATTCAAACTTGCAAATACCCAGGCAGGTCCAAAATACCTTGGGTTGGTTATAATAAGGCGGAGTGATTTCATGGGCCGGCTTCCTACAAAAGCCACAAATATACAATCATTCTCTCTAGGAAGGCACCCAATATTAAATGTTGAATAAAGAAATAAAGAAGGGTTCTTAGGATAAATTTGGTGCTAAGAAGAAATGGTTCAGGATTCGATGGATTCTTTCTTCATCACGCCCTCCTTAAGGATCTGGCCAAAGCGATACATATCTTCAAAACTGCAGTAAAATGGTGCCGGGGCCAGTCTGATGACGTTTGGCTCACGCCAGTCTACGATCACTCCCCGCTCCATAAGATAGTCGAAAAGTGGTCTTCCTTCGCCGTGTAAAAGCACCGAAAGCTGACAACCGCGCTCC
>JBPEXP010000105.1:0-8995 GCA_052031475.1 Flavobacteriaceae bacterium
CTTGTCCTTAGAGGATGCCACTTCAACTACCTCCCCAAAAAGCCTGGCCTCTTTCATGGCCTTGTCACTCCAGGTACCTGTATTGATGTAGCCCGCTTTGGTCTCCAGTAAGTTGTAGGCAACCATCACAAATTCGGTGCTTGCGCCTCCTTGAAGGAAGAGGGCCTGATACCCTTTGCCTTCCAGCCCCAGTAATTCCAGAGCCAGGGATCTGGCTTTTTCCATGATAGCCACGAATTCTTTGCTCCTGTGTGAGATCTCAATCAGGGAAAGCCCGATATTATCTAATTCTATCACGGCCTCTGAAGCCTTTTGCATAACTTCCTGAGGTAGGATACAGGGCCCGGCGCTAAAATTGTGCTTTTTCATTGAATTCAAATTATTGAGCAAGAACGATATAAGCTTCCTGCTTCTTTGCTATTGGTTCTGTAATTTGCCGCGTTAGATCCTTGGATCTGACATCGATTTTAAACAAGGCCCAAAGGTCATAAATTATTGATGAAATACCTATTGATCAGTTGGAATAATTCTTCATGTTCTCAACAAAAAATCAACAGTGTCTACCCCGTCTGCATAATCGTTCAGCCTGGGCTGTTGCGTAAGGCCAAAGGGCACCTCGTTCTCGGCCAGTCCCTCTGCAACTACACACTGGATGAGATCCGTATCTTTTTTCAATTTTAAACGGATTGCTTCCCGCTGATCGTAGTATTCGAAAAACAGGGAGGCGATTGGAGAGGCGTAGGCGTGGTCTTCTTTGAGCATGAAAAAACCGTTGTCTAAAAAATCAAATTCGCTCATAAGAAATACCGCCTTGTTATATTCATAGTTGTTGGCATATTTAACATGCTCCAGTACACCCCGGTGTTGATAGAAGGCATTAAACAGGAGGTCAAAATTGTATTTAGGAGGAACAAAGATCTTGGATACAGACCGGCAGCCCAGCCCGAAATAACGGAATACGTCTTCTGCCAGCCCTTTGAGCTGTTCCCTGGATTCAGTGCCCTGTAATACGGCAACCGAATTCCTGTTTTTGCGGATGATATGGGGCTTTTTGCCAAAATAGTATTCAAAGTATCGCGCCGTATTGTTGCTACCGGTGGCGATCACAGCATCATAGGAACCTAGAAAGCCCTTGGCGAACTCTATTTGATCGTTGAGAGTGGGTTCTATGTTAATCAGCCAATCGGCCAGGAAAGGAAGTAAAACTGAATCATTGCTCGCATTTTTTACAAGCACTTTATTGCCCGTGATAAGTACACAGAGAAAATCGTGGAAGCCGACAAGGGGAATATTCCCCGCGCTGACAATGGCAACGGTCCTAGATCTGTTTTCCTTCAGATCGTAGCGGCCTATCCAGGCATACAATCCGGATTCGCGAAGCAGTTCCCCCCATTGTTCCAGGGCAAACCGTACTTGCTCTTTTGTATACCAGCCGTTTTGCGCTTCTGCGCGGGCCAGGGCGTGGTCCATCGATTCAAAGTATTTTTCATAGGGGCTCTTAGCCGTTTCCTTTGGGGTGGAATATCTCACATAATCCCTGAGAAACTGCCCAAGTTTAACAAAAGCTTGTATTCTTAAGTCGATACCCGATCTTATATTTGCCTGCAAAACTGCTTCGATTAATTTTGCAAAAATACGCATAAGAAAAAGAAAATTATGGCCATCATCATTACAGACGAATGTATTAACTGCGGGGCTTGTGAACCCGAGTGCCCCAATACTGCCATCTACGAAGGCGCAGACGAATGGCGATACAGCGATGGAACCTCGCTAAACGGAGACGTGGTACTGCCCGATGGCAAAGCCGTTGACGCCGATGCGATTCAGGAACCTATCAGTGACGAATTCTACTATATAGCTCCAGACAAGTGTACCGAGTGCATGGGTTTCCATGAGGAGCCTCAATGCGCTGCTGTTTGTCCGGTTGATTGCTGCGTACCGGATGAAGACCGGGTAGAAACTGAGGAGGAGCTACTGGCCAAACAGCGCTTTATGCACCCGGAATAAGTTTGCTATCAGGTAAACTCGAGCATTTTAGCACTGATCTCCCTTAAAAATTTAGCGCAGAGTACAGCGGTACAATCATTGATATCTTTGTTTGGATTGTACTCCACAATGTCAGCTCCTATTAGGGGAACATTAATATTTTGTATAATCTCCAGCACTTGCCTGGTAGTAAATCCACCGGGTTCATGGTGAGAGACGCCGGGTGCGTAAGCGGGGTCCAAAGCATCCAGGTCCAGGCTCAGGTATAGAGGTCCTTCCATTTTTGGTACTTGCTTGAACGAGTAGGATGCCATTGGTAAAACTTTTACTCCATATTTATTGGCCACCTTTTTTTGTTCTTTGGTCATGGTGCGGATTCCTAGCTGAACCAGGCTACTTGCTAAACTATCTTCCATAATCCTGGCAAAAGGGCAGGCGTGAGAATAGGGATCGCCCTGGAATTCTTCATACAAATCTGCATGGGCATCTATATGCAGGATGTGTACCGGTCCATGGACCTGAGACACAGCCTTGAGAATAGGGTAGGTGATGCTGTGATCGCCTCCCAGCGTAATCAGTGGCTTCTTGCTTGTTAGGTTTGAAAGGCTGAATGATTCAATGTCAAAGTATTCCGACGGGTTCAGGTCACCCTGGTCATCAAAAACTTCCGGTCTAATTTCAGTACCGTTTTCCGCATAAAAATTAAAGGCATCGCTCCTGTACTGTTGTCGGATGAAAGGCGGAGCCAGCGCAGCCCCCTTAAGGAAGGAGGATTTGGCGTCATAAGCTATTCCCTGAAGGACAATGCGACTCATATTACGAACTATGATGCAATTAAATATACCAGTAAAAACTATATTTGCAAGCTCAAAAAAAACAGGGATCTATGAAAGCAGGGATTGTAGGCCTGCCCAATGTGGGAAAATCAACCTTATTCAATTGTTTATCCAATGCCAAGGCACAGAGCGCGAACTTTCCGTTTTGCACTATTGAGCCTAATATAGGGGTGGTGAATGTACCGGATCCCAGGTTGGAAGAACTGGCCGACCTGGTTAAACCCGAAAAGGTTATACCGGCCACGGTAGAGATCGTTGACATTGCCGGCCTGGTAAAAGGTGCCAGCAAGGGTGAAGGCCTGGGCAACCAATTCCTGGCTAACATACGGGAGACCGATGCCATTCTTCATGTGCTGCGCTGTTTTGACGATGACAATGTGGTACACGTTGATGGATCAGTAGATCCGGTGCGCGACAAGGAAACCATCGATATAGAATTGCAGCTTAAGGACCTGGAAACGGTTGAAAAACGGATGGACCGCGTAGGCAGGGCGGCCAAAACCGGCGATAAAGAGGCCCAAAAAGAAGTAGCTGTTTTAGAGGCATTAAAAAAGGGCCTGGAGCAGGGAGTTTCAATCAGGGCTATCCATACCGGTGCTGAAGAGCGGATCAAGTATGTAAAACCTCTTCAACTGATCACTGACAAACCTGTGCTCTATGTCTGCAACGTAGACGAGGGATCTGCCACCAGCGGGAACGATTATGTGGAGCAGGTAAGAGAAACTGTAAAGGACGAGGATGCCCAGATCCTGGTGCTGGCTGTGGGTACTGAGGCGGATATCATGGAGCTGGACACCTATGAGGAAAGGCAGATGTTCCTGGAGGACCTGGGACTTGACGAAGCGGGATCATCCAAGCTCATCCGGGCAGCCTATTCACTGCTGCATCTGCAAACATATTTTACGGCCGGGCCCAAGGAGGTAAGGGCCTGGACCATCCCGGTTGGTGCTACAGCCCCCCAGGCAGCGGGGGTTATACATACTGATTTTGAGAAAGGCTTTATCCGCGCAGAGGTCATCTCTCTGGAGGATTACAAGAAATACGGCAGCGAAGCCAAGGTAAAGGAGGCTGGTAAAATGAGGGTAGAGGGTAAGGATTACATCGTCAAAGATGGTGATGTTATGCACTTTAGATTTAATGTCTGAGAGGAATTACGGAACGTAATTTTTGACTTCAACACCGGAAACTATCAACAATTACGGCCCTTTTATTGTTAATTACTTTATGAGTGCCCCATTTTGATTTCTGGGCTATAATTTTATATTAGCGAGGATAAACCCCAAATTTTATGGCGCAATCCCAATATACAGAGGAAAACATCCGTTCGCTCGACTGGAAAGAACACATCCGGATGCGCCCCGGCATGTACATAGGTAAGCTTGGTGACGGCTCCTCCCATGACGACGGAATCTACATCCTCCTGAAAGAAGTCATAGACAACTGTATTGATGAATTTGTCATGGGTGCAGGGAAGACCATCGAGATCTCCATCCAGGGAGACAAGGTCATTGTGCGCGATTTTGGTCGGGGTATTCCGCTGGGAAAGGTGGTAGACGTGGTATCTAAAATGAATACCGGGGGAAAATACGATACCCGGGCATTTAAGAAATCTGTGGGCCTCAACGGGGTGGGTACCAAGGCGGTAAATGCGCTATCCACTTATTTCCGGGTAGAGTCTACCCGGGACGGCAAATCCAAATCTGCTGAATTCAACCAGGGCAACCTGGTGGATGAAGAGTTTTTGGAAGAAACTTCCCGAAGACGCGGTACCAAGGTGACCTTTACGCCAGACATAACCATTTTTAAGAAATACAGGTACCGCAATGAGTATGTGGAGCGCATGCTTAAGAATTACGTCTACCTGAATCCGGGTCTCACCATCGTCTTTAACGGCCAGAAGTTCTATTCGGAAAACGGGCTTAAAGACCTGCTGGAAGAAAACAGCAGCAAGGATGACATGCTTTATCCCATTATACATCTGAAGGGAAACGACATTGAAGTGGCCATTACACATAGCAGAACCCAATACAGCGAAGAATATCACAGCTTTGTGAACGGCCAGAACACCACCCAGGGCGGCACACATCAGTCGGCTTTCAGGGAAGCCATCGTTAAAACCCTGCGCGACTACTACGGCAAGAACTACGAGGCTTCGGATATCCGGAAATCGATTATAGCGGCCATCTCCATCAAGGTGATGGAGCCTGTTTTTGAGAGCCAGACCAAAACCAAGCTCGGCTCTACAGAAATGGGCGGCGGCCTTCCTACGGTGAGGACTTATGTAAACGACTTTGTTGGCAAGCAGCTTGATAACTTCCTTCACAAGAATACTGAGATCGCCGAAAGCATCCAACGAAAGATCGTCCAGGCCGAAAAGGAACGCAAAGAATTGTCGGGAATAAGAAAGCTGGCCAGGGAACGCGCCAAAAAGGCCAGCCTGCACAATAAGAAATTACGCGATTGCAGAATTCACCTGGGCGATATGAAAAGCGAACGCCGACTAGAATCTACGCTGTTCATTACCGAGGGAGATTCGGCCTCCGGTTCTATTACCAAATCCAGGGATGTGAATACCCAGGCTGTTTTCAGTCTCAGGGGAAAGCCCCTGAATTCTTATGGGATGAGCAAAAAGATCGTCTATGAGAACGAGGAATTTAATTTGCTACAGGCAGCCCTCAATATCGAGGATTCTATGGAAGATCTTCGGTACAACAACATCGTGATCGCCACAGATGCCGATGTAGATGGGATGCACATCCGCTTACTGCTCATTACCTTTTTCCTTCAGTTCTTCCCGGAATTGATCAAGGAAAACCATCTGTACATCCTACAAACGCCTCTCTTCCGCGTGCGAAATAAAAAAGAAACGATCTATTGTTATAGCGAAGAAGAAAAAGTGGCTGCGGTGAACAAATTAAGCGGCAAGCCTGAGATTACCCGATTTAAGGGCCTTGGGGAAATCTCTCCAGATGAATTCAAACACTTCATCGGCGAAGATATCCGCCTGGAACCGGTCATGTTAGACAAGGCCATTTCCATTGAAGAATTACTTAAGTTCTACATGGGAAAAAATACGCCTGACAGACAGGAATTTATTATTGAGAACCTTAAAGTAGAAGTAGATTTAGTAGAAGAAAATCAACTGTAAATTAAGCAGTAAGTATCTTTCCATATGAATGAAAATGGAGAAATGAACGAAAGTTGGGAAGAGGAGCAAGATACCTCTGCGGAATCCCTGACCAGGGTGACCGGCATGTACAAAGACTGGTTTCTCGACTATGCTTCCTATGTAATTTTGGAAAGAGCCGTACCGTCAATCGAGGATGGCTTTAAACCGGTTCAGCGACGCATCATGCATGCACTGAAGGAACTGGATGACGGGCGCTATAACAAAGTGGCCAATGTGGTGGGCCATACCATGCAATATCACCCTCATGGGGATGCGAGTATTGGAGACGCCATGGTCCAGATAGGTCAGAAAGACTTGCTGATTGATACCCAGGGAAACTGGGGTAATATTCTGACCGGAGACAGCGCGGCCGCATCCCGTTATATCGAGGCCAGGCTTTCCAAGTTTGCCCTCGAGGTGGTTTTCAGTCCCAAGATCACCGAATGGCAGTTGAGCTATGACGGCCGGAAAAAGGAGCCTGTACACCTGCCCGTTAAGTTTCCTCTATTATTGGCTCAGGGCGCCGAAGGTATCGCCGTGGGACTTTCTACCAAGATCCTGCCTCATAACTTCAATGAGCTTATTGATGCATCCATAAAGCATCTCAAAGGGCAGCGATTTAAAATATACCCTGATTTTCCAACAGCGGGGATCATCGATGTAACCAATTACAATGACGGTTGCAGAGGAGGCAAGATCAGGGTTCGGGCCAGGATCAACCAGTTGGATAAGAATACGCTGGTAATCAGTGAAATTCCTTTTACCACCAATACCGGTTCCCTGATCGATTCAATTCTCAAAGCCAATGATAAGGGCAAGATCAAGATCAAAAAAATTGAGGACAATACGGCGGCAGAAGTTGAGATCCTGGTACACCTGCCTTCAGGGATCTCTCCTGATAAGACCATAGATGCCCTTTATGCCTTTACGGCCTGTGAGTCTTCTATTTCGCCCCTGGGCTGTGTCATTGAAGACAACAAGCCGCTGTTTATCGGAGCTAAAGAGATGTTGCAGCGCTCCACGGACAACACGGTAGAACTGCTCAAGGCCGAGTTGGAAATACAGCTGAGCGAGTTAGAGGAACAATGGCATTTTTCTTCTCTCGAAAGGATATTCATAGAAAAAAGGATCTACCGGGATATCGAGGAGGAAGAAACCTGGGAAGGGGTTATTACGGCTATAGACAACGGCCTGAAACCGCATATCAAAAAACTGAAAAGGGCGGTTACCGAAGAAGATATTGTTCGGCTTACCGAGATCAGGATCAAAAGGATCTCCAAATTTGACCTGGACAAGGCACAGCAATACATCGAGAGCCTGGAAGAGAAAATTGCCGCCACCAAGCACAACCTGGAACACCTGGTAGATTTTGCCATCGATTATTTTAAGGAACTCAAAAAGAAATACGGCAAGGGCAGGGAGCGGAAATCTGAAATCCGCATTTTTGACGACATCGAAGCTACCAAGGTGGTAATCCGGAACACCAAGCTCTATGTAAACAGGGATGAAGGATTTATAGGTACTTCCCTCAGGCGAGACGAATACGTGACAGACTGCAGTGATATAGATGACATCATTGTCTTTACCAAAAGCGGTGAAATGATGGTGACCAAGGTAGACTCCAAGACTTTTGTGGGCAAGAATATCATCCACGTGGCAGTATTTAAGAAAAAGGACAGCCGCACTACCTACAATATGATCTACAAAGATGGCCGGGGAGGAGCAAGCTACGTAAAGCGATTTAATGTTACCGGTGTAACCCGAGACAAGTTGTACGACCTCACTGCGGGGAAGGCCGGTTCTGACGTGCTTTACTTTTCGGCAAACCCAAACGGGGAAGCCGAAGTGGTGACCGTGCTTCTGAGACAGAAAGGCAATATCAAAAAACTGAAATGGGAGTTGGATTTTGCTGATGTCCTTATTAAAGGCAGGGGATCCAAAGGAAATGTTGTAACCAAATATTCCGTAAAACGCATTGAGCTTAAAGAAAGAGGCATCTCTACCCTGAAGCCCCGTAAGATCTGGTTTGATGATACCATACTCCGACTTAATACAGACGGGCGGGGAGAACTGCTGGGGGCCTTTACGGGACAGGATCGGTTGCTTATTATCAATCAGAACGGAGAAGTAAAAACAGCCATCCCTGAATTGACCATGCGTTTTGACGACGAGATGATCGTCTTGGAGAAATGGAAGCCTTCAAAGCCTATATCGGCCATTTATTTTGACGGGGAAAAAGAACGTTATTACGTGAAGCGATTCCTGGTTGAAAAGGAAGACAGGGTAGAAGTAGTTATCAGCGAACACCCAAAATCACACCTGGAACTGGTATCCACAGATTGGCGGCCACAGGTTGAAATTGAGTTCCAGAAGCCGCGGGGTAAGGATGCGAAACCTAACCAGATAATTGATATTGAGGATTTTATCGCCGTAAAAGGCATCAAGGCTCAGGGTAATCAACTTACCGCAGATAAGGTGAAGAATATCAACAGGCTGGACCCGCTGCCTTATGAAGAAACCGAGCCAGGGGATACCATGGATATCGAAGTAGTGGACGAAGAAGACGTAGCGCCCCCCGTTAGTGAGAGCAAATCTAAGAATGCAAGTAATAAAGGGGATATCAAAAATACCAGTAAGGACCCATCTACTGCCTCAGATGAGGAATCCATGGACGTAGAGGGACAGATCAAACTTTTCTAACAGTCGGTTTATGAGAAAACTGGTCAAAGAATTCAAGGACTTTGCCATTAAGGGCAATATGATAGACATGGCCGTGGGTATCATCATCGGTACGGCTTTTAACAATGTAGTCAATACACTGGTAAGCAAGGTCATCATGCCCCCCTTGTCCCTGATCACCGGGGATAACAATCTTCAGCAGAAGAAATTTGTTCTGAGACAGGCCAGTGAGTCGAGCGAGGAGATCGCTATAGGCTACGGAGAATTCCTGGAAGTTATGATCGACTTTGGGATCATCGCCCTAACGGTATTCCTGGTCATCAAG
>JBPEXP010000106.1:0-2393 GCA_052031475.1 Flavobacteriaceae bacterium
TCACAAAGCAGCCTAACATATGGAACGAATTACCCGCATACTGATCGTGGAAGACGATATGATTATCGCAGCCAACCTTTCCCTGCAACTGACCAAACTCGGTTACGAGGTCACAGGTATAAAATCCAGGGGGGAAGAAGCGGTTTATCACACGCAGCTCAACAGTCCGGATATCATCTTAATGGATGTAAATCTTCGCGGCAACCTGGACGGTATTGAAACCGTAAAGGCTATACAAAAAACCAAGGACATCCCTGTGGTTTATTTGACGGCCAACAACGATGAAGGAACATTTCTAAAAGCAAAAGCCACCCATCCTCACGCTTTTATCTCCAAACCCTTCAGCAAGCTCAACCTACAGAGAACTATTGCCCTGGTGGCCGAGCAGATCAAGGAGAAAAAAACAGATGAAAGCTCTTTCAGCACAGCACTTGAAGTCCTGGAAGATCGCATTTTCGTGCGTCACGGAGGGAAAATGGTCAAGATCCTGCTGGACCATATCCTTTATGTTGAAGCAGACCGGAATTATTGCAACATTGTAACCGAAAACGGGGATTTCCTGGTTGTGAGCACCTTAAAATCTATTGAGAAAAAGCTGAGGAACGGGAATTTCCTCCGGGTTCACCGCTCCTTTATGGTCAATATTTCCAAACTGGATTCAGTTTCGGAAAGCCACCTGGAGATCAGACGTAAATCTATCCCCGTGAGCCGGTCTCATAAGGAACTGCTTTTAGGCAGGCTTCAAACTATTTGAGAAGCGGTTAACTCTGAGTTCTTTTTTTCATCTCCTCGGCAATGGATTTGCTGCCCGGATCCTGTCGCTTTTGCAATTCTCCGATAATGCTTGAGTGATCATGCGGCCTGCCTTGCGATAATTTATAAGCCGCCTGGATTTCCTTGATGTCGATCTCAAAGCCCACAACCCCTTTGATCTGTCTGAGTGTCCTTTTGGAGAATCCTTCCATAGAAACAGGATGACTGCTTTGCTTTTCGTATTTCTCCACCAGGGCATCCAATGATTTGTATAGTCTGGCTTCGTCCTGTACACGGATGGTTCCGTACACATGTACGGCAATGTAATTCCAGGTGGGAACTTCTTCATCCTTGTACCAGGAGGAACTTACATACGAATGAGGGCCATTAAAAATTGCCAGCACATCCACGCCATCTTTGAATGATCTCCACTGCGGATTTGCCTTGGCCACGTGGCCGATAAGCAATGGGCGGCCATCGGGATCCGAACTGAGTTCCAGGGGCAGGTGGGTGGCCCAGGGCCTGCCGTCAACCGTATTTACCAGAATGGCAAAAGCGTTGTTCAGAAGAAATTCACGTACTTCTTCCAGGTCTTCATTTAAGTATTGATGGGGTATGTACATAGCGCATTAATGGTTTATGCAATAAATAAGCACTGCTGATCTCATCGCCACAATACTACTTAAAATAGGGATTATTTACAATCCATCGTGCAATATCGACAGTTCGGTAATACTTCTTTTGCCCTGCGCAGATTGTGCTGCAAATTTGTACCAGTAAAATAAAACATCAATCATAAAATATTTAAGTCATGAAAAATTTAAGCAAGTATCACACACCTACCGATTCAAGAAGGCACAGTATCTTTTCCAGTTTTAGGGAAAGCAAAAGAGTGCGATGGTCAGAAGCCCGCAAATACGTATTCGCCTAATGAATTTAGCGAGGAGAATTACCAGGATGAACGATTTCCACTCCCATACACTGGCTGTAGAATTACGTTCATCTTTTGGTAATTTTAATCAGGATCATTCAGTTATTTTTGTAGGTAACCGCTATTCAATTAAAAAATCGACCGATGAAGTACGCAATTAAACTCTTGATGACCGGAATATGGGTCGGTGTGGTCCTCGCCTTTATTTTTATAGGAATTCAGGTGCTCATGGGCCGTACCATTAGCTGGGACGGCGTTTTCTTCACCGAGATCGGATACTACTTCCTTTATTCCATAGTACTGACCTTTGTAAACGGGGCGTATTTTGATTATGTCAACCATAAAGTAGTATGGAAAAAATACGCCGAATACAAGACTGTGCTGCGTGCCTTAGGCGGTATTTTGATCACCATGATCGCTATTTTCTTTATCAGGATCTTGATAAGGATGGGCTTCGAAGGAGCCAGTTGGACGGGCTTCATCAATGGGGAAAGAGCTGCGTATTACGTGGTGGCCCTGCTGGTAACCATCGTTGTTTCCGTGTTTTTTCACGCCTTTTACCTCTATCGCAGCCTGCAGGATAGAAAAGTCAAGGAACAAAAGATCATTGCAGGTACAGCCTCAGCCAAGTTTGACGCGCTGAAGAATCAACTGGATCCGCATTTTCTGTTCAACAGCCTCAACGTGCTTACCAGCCTGATAGAGGAGG
>JBPEXP010000107.1:0-6129 GCA_052031475.1 Flavobacteriaceae bacterium
ATGGAAGGTGATTACAAGATCACATTCTCGGAGATCAGTTCAGAAGGTTTCAACTGGCTGGGAGCCTGGGTAAGCAAGGATGAAAGTATTGTGTATCCCACCTGGAAGATCAGCTGTAAAAAGAAAAGTGAGAACAGTGATGCCGGATCCGATAGAGAAATGATCATGGAGGCGTCGAGAAAGTTTTCCGAGTCATTGATGGCAGCAGATTACCAAAGCTTGGCTGAGGTCTACACGGAAGACGGCAAAATATTCCCCGCCAATTCAGAAATACTAGAAGGCCGAGAGGCCATTGCGGAACGATTCAGGATGCCGCCGGATCAGAAAGTCATCGCCCATGAAATCACTCCTGAAGCTATCAATATCCTTGGAGATCACGCCTTTGATTACGGCTATTACAGCGGTAAGTCACAAAACAGCGAGGGTGAAATCCAACCCTGGAAAGGGAAGTATGTAGTAGTATGGAAAAAAACAGACGGCCAGTGGAAAATGTACCTGGATATCTGGAACCGGGTAAAAATCTAAGCGCTTTAGGAAGGCCTATCTTTTAAATTTGGACCGGTGATTGATGACAACATCACTGTAATTCTGCACCCATTCTGTAAGTTCAAGAAGTTTAGTAAGATAGGAATGGCCGAAATCGGTCAGTGAATATTGTACTCTAATAGGTACTTCCGGAATCATTTCTCTGAAAACATAGCCGTCTGCTTCAAGGATCTTTAAACGCTCACTGAGCACTTTACTGGATATGCCATAGACTTTTTTCTTTAGCTCGTTAAATCGAAGTACCGGAAAGTAGCCCAAATAAAGTACGATCAGGATACTCCATTTATCCGATGCCAGGGCCATGACATCACGAATGGGACAAAATTCAGGCGGATCTTTCGGGTTGATGTGCCCGAACATTTTTTTTATTTTTTTTGCAACCGTAAGTTTCTGATTTTCAGTAACAGTATCTATTTGCATACCTGGTAGGATTTTGGTTGCCTCTTTTTTATAGAGGAAAGATTCAATAATTTAGTTTCGAAAGTAAGTTACAAAAAGTTACTTATGAAAAAAATTCTGGGGCTTATTATTGCCCGGCTTTACGGACTTTACTTTAATTTCCTGGCGCTTTTCTCACCGAAAAGAGCGGCGGAACAGGCCTTTACGCTCTTCTGTACTCCACGCAAAGGCAAGGTTTTGCCATTGCAAAGAGATTTCCTGGAAAAGGCCGGTCATCAGATTTTAGATTACGGGGGCCTGCCACTGCAGACCTACCATTGGCCGGGTAGCGGAAAAACAGTATTGCTGATGCACGGCTGGGAAAGTAACAGTTTTCGATGGAGAAATCTGATCGAGTTTTTACTTAGGGAAAATTTTAACGTGATCGCTTTTGATGCTCCTGCGCATGGGCAGTCCGGAGGCAAGATTTTTAATGTGCCCATCTATGCCGAATGTGCCGACATGCTGATCAATAAATTCCATCCTGAGTTCCTTGTTGCCCACTCCCTTGGAGGAACAGCAGCGGTTTACCACCAATATCAATACCAAAGCAATTCAGTAGAAAAACTGGTTACCATCGGTTCTCCTTCCGAGTTAAAAGAGATTATGACGCATTATCAACAGCTTCTGAAATTTAATAATCGGGTTCACAATGCCCTTGATCAATACTTTATCAGGCATTTTGGTTTTGGAATTGAAGATTTCTCCACATCCAAGTTTGCCGCCCAACTTCAGATCCCGGGGCTACTCATTCACGATGAACTGGACAAGGTAACACCGGTAAGTGCTTCCGAAATGGTTCATGCCAATTGGAAAGGCAGCAAACTGATCAAGACCAGGGGCCTGGGTCATTCCCTTCACCAGGAAGAGGTAAACCGGCTGATCGTGGATTTCCTTAAAACTTAGAAATAGCTTATTTTTATTTTATGACCCTTTCCCCTTTTCATATAGCCATTCCTGTTCACAACCTGGCCGAATGTCGCGAATTCTACCGGGAAGTCCTTCAATGCGAAGAAGGTAGGAGCAGTGATCATTGGGTAGATTTTAATCTCTTTGGCCATCAATTGGTCATTCATTATAAACCCAAATCAGATCAGGACGCTCATGCCAATCCCGTAGATGGCAAGCATGTTCCCGTGCCTCATTACGGGGTGGTTCTTCCATGGGATAAATTCGGGGAATTTGCAGATAAACTCCGATCCAAGGGCGTGGAATTTATCATTGAACCCTACATCAGATTTGAAGGTCAAGTAGGCGAACAGGCCACCATGTTCTTCAAAGACCCGGCGGGTAATTCATTGGAGTTTAAATCTTTTAAGGATATCGACCAGCTGTTTGCCAAATAGCATCAGGCCCGAAATAGATTCACGGAGACCGTAGCCAGTTCATTGTCGGGGAATTTTCTTGAAAACTCGGGATCTGCAGTCAATCCAGCCTCTGAAATCACCTTCAAAAAAACCGGTAATTCCAGAATATATTGATCCGAATAGCCATGCGTTGCATCATAGGCTGTTGCAGGAGATTTTCCCAGGTTCTCAGCCACCAGTTCCGGCGGCACGGTGTGCAGTTCAATAACCAGTAAGCCGTATTTCTTTACGTATTCGGACCAATTCTTAAAGTGCTCCAACAAGGAGTCTTCAGCCAGGTTGTTGTTTATCCTGGCACCTCTGAAGGCAAAAGCACCGGTAGAGGTACTCATTCTATTCGGATCGGGTTTTACCGGTTCGTTCCATATGCGATTATGATCCAGGAAGGTCCGCACATTAAGCAGCTCACTTAGGTCTACACCATATTGGTCTTGAAGCGTATCTGCCAGCAGCTTAGGATTGCCTATGTCGCCCCAGATAACTTTGGCCCAGATATCAGCCTTTACCAGATTGGCCCTGGTGATCTTTAAAGCAGTTTCATTGTAGTCTGCCCCTACCAGGACCAGCGGGTGTTCATCCAGGTGCTGTCCCCTGAGGGTTCTCTGCTCAATGACATTGAACAGGTGTTCCAGAAATGCCCCATTACCACATCCCATGTCAAGGATGCCCTTGGGCTGTTCTTCGATAGGCCTGTTGAAAATTTCTTCAACAATTCTGTCTACCACTTTAAAATAAGCCGCGTGGGCTCCCCCGCTCCCCCATACATTCATGGCCCGGTCTACGTGAACTTCCATATTGTTCTCGCCCGGATCCCGAAGCAGCTTTGCCTGTCCAAAAATCAGGACGTCCAGCTTTCTAAGGGTTGGGATGTAGGAGACTGTCACCCCATAGGCGCTGGCCCTCCGGGCATAGAAAAGTCCCTTCTCGGTAAACCGGTAAGTGCCGTCTTTTTTTGAAAACCATTGAAAATGCACGAAAATGTCCAATAATCTGCCAAAACTTTCGGGATCTTCGTGAAATTCACCGGGTTTAAAGCGGGTTTCCATAAAATATTTGTGAAACATGCCGCTCATTCCCAAATGAACAATAGTGGGTCCCAGCAGCACTCCTTCAATATGGGCAAGCAGCTGTTGTCTGACTTCCTCTTCATCCTTATTATCGCTCGCCGCGGTTCCCATTTCTGAAGTCAAGTTCTTAAATAGTGCTTCCATCTTCAAAAATGGTTCTTTTTCAAACCGCCGGTGATGATAGTGCTCGCTCAATCGAAGCAATTGAACGGCTTCCTTGTAAAGAGGAATATATTTCAGGGCAAGCGAGCCCTTTTCCGTTATAGAATAGGTGATGTGATCACTGGCATTATCCAATTGATAGTTCATCCATCCCTGGGAAGATAGTACACGAAGGGCGACATTGAGATAACCTTCATTGGCCTTAAACCGTTGCGCTAGTTGCTGAAGATCATGTTCTCCTCCTTTGGCTATATGTTGCAGTACACCTTTATCAAAAAGCTCAAAAGCAGAAGGGGCCGTTACCAGTCCATCCAGGTGGCGAAACAGACGTGAGCGCAATTCGGCTTGCTTAGATTTGGAAATCATAGACGGTATGGCATACGATCAGCAAAAAAATGAAATTCCCCGGCCTAAGAACAAGTTAACAAATATTCGGGAATCAAAATGACCCATTTTCGGACCAGAATGGGTATCGATATTTTACGATCGTTTCTTCCATTTGGAGCTCAGCCAGATGATGACCCCATAGACCAGTCCGAATACAACTCCTTCGGTTAATTCTCTATACACTATATCCCGATCGAATTCCTTCTCCAGGATCAGGGAAATAATCACATAAAGCGCAAAGGCCGCTATGGCCTGAAATATGATTCGCTTTTTATCCACATTTTAATTTTTAGGTCATCTCGAGGAGTTTATCACTCATTGCGTTGATATTGTGCCTTGATCTTCTTCATCATTTCGGCATAATAGTTTTTCCCGTCTTCCGTTGGAAATTCACACAGGTATATTTTAGTGCCATTTTCCCGAAAGTAGGGATTCTCGATTTCCTTGACGAGCTTATACCTGCCAAAAAAAGCTGTGAGCAAACTATCAGGCGCCGGAGGATTTCCAATATCTCCATGGATGAATATCATTTTTGGCTTGACTAAGCTGTCCGGAGACCAGAATGCGAAGCTCGCATTTGGGCTAATGGGTTGAGGCAATTGTGCTTCTTTTCCATAAAACATTACAGCTCCGGCCTGTCCGTAGTGGTAACAGAAGATATCGGTCTCGCCAGGTACTTCCTTGTAAATATTCACTACTGTTTCCGCGATTTCTTTCCAGCCCGTCATATCGGCCATATCCTGGGGAATATCGTATTGTTTGCCATCTTCCCAGCGAAAGGCATCCTCTTGATGAGCCTGTTCAAAGTTGAGGAAGGGAATACCGTCAAAGGATAGCGAAATGTACAGTGCAACCCCCATAAATACTATCAAAGCGGGAGTTATCCACTTTAAGTACCCTGCCAGGTACTTTTCCAATAAATAAGATCCAAATACAAAAAGAATAGGGTACATTCCCAGGGTGTAATAGGATTTCCCACTGCCGGCAAGAAGCAGCAACAATACAAAAAGACAGCCAAGTCCAAAAACTAGCCATTGGCGCTCTTTTTTGTAGAATAACAAGACCAATAAAGTTCCTAACCACAATAGTAGGGCATGGGCATTCATCAGCAGCTGATCCAGCACAAAATTCAGCGGTTTAACATGTACGAGCTGAGTGCGCCTCAATTCTTCCATATGCTGAAGGACCGGCCAGTTATTGTGGTATTGCCAAATAAGATTAGGACTTATTACCGCCAAGGCCACCAAAATGGCAACGAGAAAACTTCTATTGAACATTAAGCGCCTGTGATCGGTTAAAACAAAGGCCAAGGCAAAAGCAGCATATAAAAATACGATGGAGTATTTATTCAGAAATCCCAACCCGAAGACCAACGCTATCCATATCCAATATTTGGGATCCTGTGATTTAATTAATCGAAAGAATAAATAACCAGAAAGCAGCCAAAAAAAGTGATTAAAGGCCACTGGCTGAAATAAGGCATTAGTATGCAAATAGGCCGGTGATAAAAGATAAGCTGCCGAAGCCAGCAGAATGGCCCACTTGCCGCCTCCCAGTCTGCGAACAAAAAGTCCTATGATCACGATATTGACAGCACCGATCAAGGCCGGGAAGAAGCGCAGTGCAAAAACGGTGTTACCAAAGAGGGAGGTCGCAATTTTTCCAATGAATGCGATGAATGGAGGTACGGCAACGTATCCCCAGTTGAGATGTTCACTCTGAGCGTAGTAGAGATAGGCATCTCTGTGCAGCTCGTAATTGTCATATGTTAATGCGTGAACAGCCAGCTTGCACAAAGCAAGCAAAATGATAAGGAACCAATCGCTCTTGATGATGCGGGACATAATGATCAGGGATATAGCCAGCTGCTGAGATCGGCCCCTTGAGGTGCGCTTTCTTCAATTCTCTTCATGATCTTGGGAACATACATGCTGTTGTATCGCAATCTGGAAATATGGTTGGGTTGCTCCGGATCCCCATTCCAGCAGTGTTCGGCCCGGTCGCCGTACAAGACCTCGCCCTCATAATAGGGATCGGTGGTAGATTCAAGGAAATCCTCCATCAGATATACGGCATTATTCAGATAGTAATTATCCATATCGCCGCAATAGATATGGATCTTTCCTTTCAACTGATCGCCCAGCTTGTCCCAGTCGCGCTCC
>JBPEXP010000108.1:0-3410 GCA_052031475.1 Flavobacteriaceae bacterium
ATCTGGGTCTTTGGTGGGCATATATCTATTTTATACAGGATAGGATTCTCATTAATCTGCTGATGATATCGGCCATAGTGGTGGATTTCCTTCTGATATACTATCTCTTTTCCAGGAAAAAGAAGATCTATTTTACCTACCAGAAGTTTATAGCCGGACTATTTTACATAGGAGGCGGTTGTATATTCTTAACGATGATCCCCTATAAGGACAACGAATTTGCCAAATTTCTGATCATGGGCATTTTTATCCTGATCTGGATCAACGATTCATTTGCCTACCTGGTAGGTAAGTCTATAGGGCGAACCAAATTATATCCCAGGGTTTCCCCTAAGAAAACAGTTGAGGGGGCTATAGGAGGATTGGTCTTTACCCTCATTGGGGCCTACTATTTGTGCCGCTACGAGCCCATCCTCAAACCCTGGCAATGGATGGTACTTGCCGTGGTCATTGTGTTTTTCGGGAGTTTAGGTGATCTGGTTGAGTCTAAACTCAAGCGTCAGGCAGGGGTTAAAGACAGCGGGGCCATACTTCCGGGTCACGGGGGTTTGCTGGATCGGCTGGATAGTTTGATATTTGCAGCGCCGTTCGCATATCTCACTTTGTATATTTTCAGTAATGTTCCATAGAGAAGGTCAGAGAATTATATTGATAACATTCGGGCTGGTGAGTCTGATCGTCCTGCTTGCCCACTTTTACATTCAGATCGCCTGGTTGAAGATTAGTCTTCAGGTAGGGGCCATCATCATGTTGATCCTCATACTTCAGTTTTTCCGGAATCCCAAAAGGGTTACTGTTAAAAGCTTTAATGACATACTGGCTCCTGTAGACGGAAAAGTGGTCATCGTAGAGGAGGTGGAAGAAAAAGAATATTTTAATGACAGAAGGATACAGGTTTCCATTTTTATGAGCCCCCTTAATGTTCATGTGACCCGCTATGCTGCCAGCGGGGTGATCAAATATTCAAAATATCACCCGGGCAAATATCTGGTAGCCTGGCATCCAAAATCAAGTGAAAAGAACGAGAGGACTACGGTGGTTATCAACACCCCCAAATTTGGCGATATCCTTTACCGGCAAATCGCCGGTGCCGTGGCAAGACGGATCGTAAATTACGCTGAAGTAGGAGAGCGAGTACAGCAGGGAGAAGATGCAGGATTCATCAAATTTGGCTCAAGGGTAGATTTGTTGCTACCTTTGAATAGTGTGGTAACGGTAAAGCTCAACCAAAAAGTAGTGGGCGCAAAAACCTGCATCGCTACACTGGCAGAAAATGAAGAAGACGGAATTATTACATAAAGACTTCGATAAGGCAGTGAAAATTGTCAACGAATACACAGATCCGCTACCTGCCGACCTGCTTCTTAAACTTTATGCCTACTACAAGATTGCCAATAAGAATTTTAATCATCCCGGGAGTAAAACACCACTGATCAATGCGTTTAAGGCTAATGCCCTGATCCAGGCTCAGAATGTTAGCAGCAAAGAAGCCATGATCAAATACGTAGAATTGGTACGCAAGGAAATCGGCAGTATCTAAGGTCCTATTTTTTCACCAGCAACCCTTAATCTTTTTAAAATGGGCCGATCATAATATGGGCCCTGTGTGTACCCGGATCCATGAGCCATGGCATGCCTGGTGCATGAGGTTTGTCTGGTAAACCCGTAGACTCTGTAGTGGCAAAAGGCGTGTAAATGACATATCGGAATTTCCCGTCCTTTAATTCTCCGGTAGCCGGATTATAATTCTCCGACTTGCCGAAGTAAACATACATCATACTGGGTGCGTCGGGCATCTGTAACTTTCCATTGGCTACTTCTTCTCCCCTGATCTCCATTTTCTGCTCAAAGTTGAGACCTTGTTTGTTTAATTCCCGCCCCCTGGCCATAAAGGGTTCCAGCTTTTTTGAATAACAGGAAACACTAATGCCTTCTTTATCCGGATTGTCAGCGATGCAAACCAGGTTGTTACTACCTTCCCGGAGTACTACAAAGTTCCCCTTTCTGTCGTAGCCGTAAACCATCGCTCCCTCCTTCTCTGCATCCGGTGCAGGTAAGGTAGCTGTAGCTATCTGGATTTCAGCGGGTAAGGCCTCACCTTTAATATCCTGAGCGTTTGCAATTCCAATAAACATCAAAAGAATAAAGAGCCATCTAGATTTCATGATCGTTGTTTTCCCTAAAAGTAGTTATCCGGGGCCAATTCATCAAATTTGTGAAGATGGCATCAGACTCTTCGCAGCCTTCAATAAACAAGTAAAGTGATTATGTATCAACTCAATTTGGCAGTAAGATCAGTTGCAAGCGGTATCATAGACATCCTCGGGATCTTTGGTCCACTGACCCGGAATATCTGCTAACTGGGCTTCATTGACCTTAATGCATTGTAGCGGATTGTCTTCTATAGAAAAAGTGTTCAATTGTGTAGTACCCGGAATGCTGGAAATATCTATGGCTTCCAGAAGATTGTCATTGAGGGTCAGTTGCTGAAGTGCTGTATTGTCCGACAAGTTCAGCGAAACCAGAACATTGCCATTGGCTTCGATCTTCTCAAGTCCGGATAAACCGGTTACAACCAGGCTATTTAAATTATTGTTGCGTACAAAAGCAAACAGCAAGTTGCTGTTATTGCTCAGGTCGAGGGTTGTCAACTGATTGTCTGCAACCCATAGGCCCTCAAGCATCACAAAGTCTTCAATACCTGATAAATTCGTGATCCCCTTGTCTTCAATGACCAGGTCTGTTACCGTGTTGATCGAAGAGGTATTTACGGCTCCGTCTACCTCATCATCCAGGCCAATTTCAATGAGGGCATTTTCAAATGCCTGATCCGGAATTACCGTTCTTTCTTCCGGACTGTATTCACTTTCCTCGGCCATTGAGTTCTCCTCAGAGGATTCGCTATCAGTAGAACAACTCTGCAAGACACAAAGTACCGTGGCTAGTAAAAGGATTGTTTTCCTTCCCATAACTAAAAATTTTTAATAAGTACTATTGTGATTGCGGAAGCCTTAATTGGAGGTCGTGCAAAGATAAGCTATTTTTTTTACTCCAGATTGGCCAGGCTCTTTTCCAGTGTTGAAATTTTGGCCTGGGCATCGGCTGCTTTCTTCTTTTCAAGGGCTACCACCTTTTCAGGGGCATTGGCTACAAAGCGTTCATTGTCTAATTTCTTCTGAACAGATCGAAGGAATCCCCTGGTATACTCTAATTCTTCCCTGATCTTACCAATTTCGGCATGAACATCCACGGGGCCTGCGAGCGGTATAAAGTACTCATTGCTCTTTACCCGGAATGTCATGGCCCCGTCTACCGCCGCGGTAATCCTTTCAATCGAATTTGTTTTAGCCAATTTTTCAATGATGGCATCCCAACGCGTAGCTATCTGCTCCTTGTCCAGGATTTTCAGG
>JBPEXP010000109.1:0-5417 GCA_052031475.1 Flavobacteriaceae bacterium
GGCTACCTGCCCTTCAATTTCCCTGTCGAAACTCGGCCAGCCTGTGCCGGAATCAAATTTATGCTCGCTTTTGAACAGGGGTGAACCACATCCCGCACAGACATAGGTTCCTTTTTCTTTGTTATTGAGCAAATCGCTGGATCCGGCTGTTTCGGTACCGGCCTTCCTGAGAATATAATATTCCAGATCAGTTAATTCAGCCCTCCATTCCGCATCACTTTTTTCTACGGGATAAGATGTCTCTGCGGTCGCAGATGTTTCTGAATTATTTTCCTGGCTGGTCCCTTTGCATCCCAGGGCCATGCAGCACATTAATATGAGTAATTTTTTCATAGCGTTGATTTATATGAGATATGGTTTCTTGGACGTTTGTTCCTATCAAACCTTTCACAAAAATAAAACCCCGTGATGTTAATTTCACGGGGTTTAAGAACAAATTACCATTTCTTATAGAGACACTCGCTGTATATCCCCTTCTTTTACGTTAAGCGTACTCATTACGGCGTTTATATCCGAGTAGTTCAATTTGGAACCCTGGGCAAAATCCGCAGGTAAGATAGCGATCCTGAAAATTTGATTGTCCGTGTCACCTGGCGCGAGTAATGCGGGATCAAAATCGGTCTCGAGAAAAATACTCACGTCAAAGAAGGTATGATCAAAATTGTACTGCAGAATTCCCTGTTCCAACAACCTGGTCTGGGGCAGGAGCCTCCAGATATCAACAGGATCTCCGTTGCCGTCTTCGGTTTGATCCCACAGGATGTAAACCAGAACCACATCCGACTCGAATACTTCGACGCTCAATGGAAATTCATAGAAAAGGGTATAATCGTTCTGCTGGTCGAAGGTACCTTCTATTTCCAGCACCTGACCCAATAAATTAATTCCGTCCTCGCCGTCAAATCCGGGAGGTCCCGGGAGTCCGGGAGGCCCGGGAGGTCCTACGGGTCCTTCACATGCCACGAGGAAGACAACTGCTATCAAACTGATAATGCGCGTAAAATTTTTCATATCTTTTTCTTTTAATTTTCAATTAGTTGGTCTGGTATCATGTACTACCTAACCCGATTGCAATTGAAAAATCAAAAAGCGGGCCAAAAGTTCATTTGCCGTGTAAAGAATTATTGGAAAGCCCGATAAAAATTTGTGTTCCGGCGATTTTCACATTAATCATAATTTCCTATTTTTAACAAAATCCAAGCAAACGACTATTATGTTAAAGCAGCAACGTGTTGTCATAGAGAATATGACTCCTCAGCTTCATTGTGGAGCTTTTTTTATCAAAAGGGTTGTGGGGGAATCTGTTCTTGTACACGCTGACGTATTGGGCGACGGCCACGATGTTATTCAGGCAGAACTTCAGTATAAACACGAAAAGGAAAAGAATTACGCAACGGTGCGTATGCAGCATCTCTGGAACGATGTTTTTATGGCCTCGTTCAACGTGGAGAAACAGGGATTCTATTCTTATCGCATCGCTGGCTGGGTAGATCACGCGCTCAATTGGCAACACGGCATTGAAGCAAAGATCAAGGACGGACAGCACGTAAAGAGCGAACTTCTTGACGGGGTTCAGCACCTGCAGTTTGCGGCAACCCAAGTAAAAGGTACAGACAAAAAATATCTGGAGGAACTCGTAGAGTTATTTCAGGATGATAAAGCATACGAGAAAGCGATTAAGGAAGCTGTTTCGGAACGATTACACCAATTATTCATTGATAATCCCCGTCGCTTCCTGGCCAATTTTAGTGCAGAACTGCAGGTATACGTAGACCGAAAAAAAGCCAATTTCAGTACCTGGTACGAGTTTTTCCCCAGGTCCTCGGCCAAAGAACCAGGCAAACACGGGACTTTTAAAGATTGTGAACGCCTTCTACCGAGGATTGCGAAAATGGGTTTTGACACGGTCTATTTTCCACCGGTACATCCCATTGGCGAGGTAAACCGAAAAGGCAAGAACAATACGGTGAATGCCAAACCGGGAGACTCTGGGGTACCCTGGGCCATAGGCTCCAAAGAAGGGGGTCACAAATCCATCCATAAGGAGTTGGGAACCGAAGAAGATTTCAGGGAATTGGTCAAAAAAGCCGGAAAGCACGGTCTTGAAATCGCCATGGATCTGGCTTTTCAGGCAGCACCAGACCATCCGTATATTACTTCTAACCCTGAATGGTTCCGGAAACGACCGGACGGGACCATGCAATATGCGGAGAATCCGCCTAAGAAATACCAGGATATAGTCAATTTCCATTTTGATTCACCTGCCTATAAAGAGCTATGGGAAGAATTACTCAGTGTGACACTTCATTGGGTAGATTGTGGTGTAAATATTTTCAGGGTGGATAATCCACACACAAAGCCGTATTACTTCTGGAACTGGCTCATAGCACGGGTAAAAGAGAAACATCCCGATGTGCTTTTTCTGGCCGAAGCGTTCTCGAGACCCAAGGTCATGCAGCAACTGGCCAAACAGGGCTTTTCCCAGTCCTACACCTACTTCACCTGGAGAGTGCACAAACAGGAGATCATTGATTACCTGGTGGAACTGACCCAGTCTGAAATGAAGGAGTACTATCGCCCTAATTTCTGGCCCAACACCCCGGATATAAATCCTTACCACTTGCAGGGGTCCAATGATGCCATGCACATTATTCGTTATGCACTGGCAGCCACGCTTGCCGGCAACATCGGCATTTACGGGCCTGTCTATGAATATATGGTCACCGAGGCTTTGCCTGGAAAGGAAGAATATCTGGATTGTGAAAAATACGAGATCAGGCATTGGGATTGGTCCATTGAAAACAAGCTTACCCATATAATCACTAAATTGAATAACGCCAGGAAGGACCACCCGGCCTTGCAACAGACCAATAACCTGAGATTCTGCCATATAGAGAATGACTGGCTGATAGCCTTTCACAAGTGGAGTTCAGACCGGAAGGATCAGGTTTTGGTAGTAATAAGTTTAGACCCGAATTACTCACAGCGGGGCATGTTACAGCTTCCCCTTGAAAACATGGGAGTTGCGCCGGGCCAGGAAATGAGGATGTACGATCTTATTACAGACAGCAGCTATTATTGGAACAGTGAGTGGAATTTTGTTGAATTACACCCGGCATTGCCCATTCATCTTTTTCAAATAAATCTCTAACTATGGCTAAGAAGAAAGAGGAATCGATACTGCAGCCGCCCTTCAAGTTTGATGTGGCCTGGGAGGACTTGTTGGAAAACAAGAAGTTCATCGATCTCTTTTTGTCTGATGTCCTGGAAGACTACGTAACCAAACAAAGATGGTACGGGGGAAAGGCGAGCAAGCTCAAATACATTGAGCTGCAGGAATACTTTAGAATTCAGCAGCACGGCGAGGTCTATTACGGACTCCTGCTGGCGGTTAATTTCGAAGAAGCCTTTTTTCAGCATTATTTTCTACCCATCGCTTTCGTTTCCGATGAGAGTTTTGCGGAAAAAGACCGGATCCTGCCAATTTCTATCAAGGATCAGGAGGGTTTTATCATCGATGCGATCAATCTGGAAGCTTTTAGGAAACTGGTATTTGAACGTATCCTTTCTGCCGAACCCAATGACACCACCCGTGTGCAATATCACAAGAGCGTCAATTTTGCTGAGACCGCCTATGAATCTTCACGCTTTATGGGCATGGAACAGAGTAATACGTCGGTCATAATAAACGATCGATGTGTCATTAAGTTTTTCAGGCGTATCTATGCCGATAAGAATCCCGATTATGAAATGAGTCGATTTCTCTCTGAGAAAAAAGGATTTAAAAATACGCCGGCCTACCAGGGAAGTTTGAATATCAGAGACGCGGAGAATGTAAATATCACCATTGCTCTGATGCAGGAGCTGGTACCCAATCAGGGCGATGCCTGGGAATTTACCCTGAAGGAATTACACAAGATTTTCAGCAACCTGGAATATAAAGGCATTAACGTACACCATTTGCCGCAAACCGAACTGTTCAGGGGACTGACCATCAGGGACGTGCCACCGGAGATCATAGACTGGGCCGGACTGGGCATTTTCCTAAAAATACAGGTCCTGGCAAGGCGTACGGCTGAAATGCACATAGCCCTGGGATCTGAGTTTGAGGATACGGCCTTTACACCCGAACGATTTAATGGGGATTATGAGGTCTGGCTGAAGAACCGATTGTTATATCAGTTCCAGAATCGCCTCAACACCGTGGAGAACAACTTGCACAGACTAGAGGGCCTGGCTTTGGACCTGGCCAAGGAGTTCCTGGCGAGGAAGAATGAGATCCGTAAAAGATTTGTAAAGTTCAACTGGACCAGGTTGAAAGGCGAACGCATTAGGGTTCATGGAGATTACCACCTGGGGCAGGTACTGGTAAAAGAAGACGACTTTTACCTGCTGGATTTTGAAGGTGAACCCGAGAGCACCATCAGGGACAGGAAAGTAAAACAACCGCCACTGAAAGACATAGCAGGTATCTTCAGGTCTTTTCACTATGCCGTATACGCAACGATTTTTAACGAAGGAGACAAATATCCCTACAGTAAGGAAGACTTGTTCCACGCCGGTGAAACCCTTTACAAATATTTTATCGGTGTCTTCCTCGGAACCTATGAAACGCTGATTGAGGAAAACAATATCAACATAGGTTACAGGCAGGAGCGTGTATTTTTATTAAAATATTGCATGCTTGAGAAAGCGGTATACGAACTGGGTTATGAAATGAATTCAAGACCTCGTTGGGCCGTCATCCCCCTGGAAGGCATCATCAGCATATTAAATGACAACCACTAATACGAGAAATATATGGGCAAAGTAGTCCCTCATAGCTTATTTACTGATTTTGACATCAATCTTTTTAAATCGGGAAAGCACTATAGATTATTTGATAAACTGGGATCCCACCTGACGGAGGTAGACGGTAAGAAGGGAACCTATTTTGCAGTCTGGGCACCATCGGCCAAATCGGTCTCTGTCATCGGTGATTTTAACTACTGGCTGGAAGGAGAACACAAGCTCATGGTCCGGTGGGACGAGAGTGGAATCTGGGAGGGATTTATACCCGGGGTTAAGAAAGGGGCCTTGTACAAATACAAGATCCATTCGCACCATGCGGATATAAAAACTGAGAAAGCTGATCCGTTTGCACGGTTTTGCGAACATCCCCCTAAGACAGCATCTGTGGTATGGGATGCCAAATATTCCTGGAAAGACAAGGAGTGGATGCAAAACAGGAGGGAGAAAAACGCCTTGGACAGGCCCTTTGCAGTTTACGAAGTGCATTTGGGATCCTGGAAACGCAAAAATGATAACGAATACCTCAGCTATAAGGAATTGGCCAAAGAACTGGTAGACTACTTGAAGCAGATGAAATTTACCCATGTAGAGTTCATGCCGGTCATGGAATATCCTTTTGACCCTTC
>JBPEXP010000011.1:0-4322 GCA_052031475.1 Flavobacteriaceae bacterium
TTTCGGTCTCAGGTTGATAATAATTGGGAGGGAATCCATTGAGCTGCCTCCAAATTTCAAACCAGATAGGAACATCTTCCAGCAGGGCGATGGTATAGGCCCCTGACCCCACTCTGATATCCGTCGGCCAGTCATAAGCCTCAGGATCGGGGGCGATCAATATTCTGTATTTGCCGTTGTCGCTGATAAAGGTTTCAATGGCCACAACCACGCCTCCGTAGGTACCGTAGGACAGATTGGGCCAACCGCTAAAGACTATGGCTGGCCATCCATCAAACTGGATCCTCACTTGTTCGCCTATTTGCATTAAGGGCAGGTCTATGGGCTCTACAAAGGTCTCCACGGCCAACTCATAGTTGGCAGGCATAATCCCAACAAGCCTGTCTCCTTCCTTAAAGGTTTCGCCAATTCCGGCCTGAAGAGCCTTATTGATAAAACCATTCTGGGGCGCTCTGATGTAGTACATGTCACTTCGGATCTCGTAATTAGCGATCTCGTTCTCCAGCTTGGTCACCTGTGCTTCGGAGTCGAACTGGCTCGACTGGGCCGTGAACTTGTCGCTCTCTGCCTTGGAGATCTTATCGGTATACTCCGCTTCGATCCGATTGATTTCTACACGTGCGTTAATGACATCATTCTTGGCTGCCAGCAACTTGTTTTCCTGTGAGATCAGCTTGGCCTGTGCTTCCTGGAGTTTTAGTCGTTTCTCTTCCACATCGGTCACTGCTTTTAAACCCTCACTTTCCAGCAGAACAACCCGGTCATATTGCCTCTGAGCAATGGTAATATTGGTCTTGGCAGCCTCCAGGTCTATACTGTCGCTCTGAACTTTCAATCTGGACTGGATTAGCTTATTCCGTGCCTGCTCCAATTTAAGAACCCGCTCTTTTTTAAGGGCTTCAATCTGGTTGTTGAGTGACTTCACCTTTTCGGTATAGGATGCTACGGCCATAGACTTAGCCTTCATCTGCTGCCCGGTACGCTCAATAAGTCTCGGATCAAAGTACTCATTCTTCACCTCCGATATATGAAGGATGGTGTCTCCTTTCTCTACAAAATCCCCCTCGCGGACATACCACTTTTCAATCCTACCCGGGATGGGGGACTGGATGGTCTGGGGTCGCTGATCCGGCGTGAGCGTGGTCACAAAACCATCACCACTTACATTCTGCGTCCAGGGAAGGAACATCATGATCAGCGTGGTGACGGCAAAGATTTTTAGAAAGCGATTCAAATGCTTGTAATGCCTTCTGTGAAAAACCTTTCCCGAAGCATAGTGCTCCAGGGGCACTTTCCGGTTTAGCTTGTTATGCGTTATATTCAACATGGTTCCTTATTTCTTCGAGTATTCTTCCGTTTTCTACCATAATAATACGGCCACAGCGCTTGATCCACCGCGAATTCTGGCTGACCACTATCAGGGCCCATGGCCGCTCTTTTTCAGTGAGAAAGTCCATGATCCTGTTGGCTTCCTCCGGATCAAAATGATCCAGCGGATCCTTGAGAATGAGCAGTTGGGGCTTACGCACGATACTGCGTGCCAGTACGATCTTTTTTGCAATCGTACTGGGGATCTGACGACCTTCAGGATACAACACGGTTTTTAGACCCTGTGGTTGTTCCTTAACAAAAGAGGTGAGGCCGGTTTTTTCCAGAGCCCAGTAAATGTCTTCGCTCGGGATGCTTGTATCCCCAAAGGTGATATTCTCCAATATGGTTCCTTCAAAAGGGGACTCTTCCAGCAAAGACTGACCCACATGCGAGCGATAGTAGTTGAGATTGATGCCTTTTAGCGAGACATTGTTGACAAATATGTTTCCCTGATCAGGCCTTAGAATGCCCGCTATCATTCGCAATAATGTGGTTTTGCCGGAACCATTGGGCCCCTGCAACAAAATGGTACAGCTCTTGCTAATAGTAAGCGAAACATTGTCCAGGATCTTCTTATCTCTCTCAGGAACACTGTATGTTACGCGATCCAGTTCTACGGTGAAGCCGTCACCTTCTTTAAACGGCTTTTCACCATCTTGCGGCTCCAATTCTTTATCCACCACCTGTCCCAGTTTTTCTAGGGAGGTCAGCAGGTCATAGAAGGTCTCCAATCCGGTAATCAGTTTTTCTACTGAGCTTATGACCAATAAGATGATGATCTCTGCAGCTACAAACTGACCGATATTCATCTCCTGGTTCAGAACCAGGATACCACCAATGAGAAGTAATCCTGCAGTTACCAATACTTTAAATCCAATCATTTGGATGAATTGGAGTATCAACACCCGGAAATGGTTTTCCCTGGCTGTGAGGTAATTGGCCACCAGGGCATCATTCTTATCCATAGCCAGTGAGGTCTTTCCGGAAAGCTTAAAGCTGATGATAGAGCGGGCAACCTCCTGCAGCCAGTGTGCAACACGATATTTGTATTCAGATTCTTCCAGGCTGGTATCCAGACCCTTCTGTGCAGTGAATTTGAATACCACATAGATCAGCAAGATCAGGAGCAAGCCGTATATAATGAAGAAGGGGTGATAAAGCGAGAGCAGGATCAGGCCAAAAATGATCTGCAACAAGGCAGCTGGAAAATCTACCAGGATCTTGGAAAGGCTTTTCTGAACGGTAAGTGTATCAAAAAAGCGATTTGCTAATTCTGGCGGATAGTAATTTCTCAGTTCATCCATCCTGATCTTCGGGAAGCGATAGGCAAACTCAAAAGATGACCGGGTAAATATTTTCTGCTGTACATTTTCAATGATCCTCACCTGAGTTAGCTGCAGCAGACCTGCGAAAGCTACACCAAGGGTCACCAATATGACCAGGATGATCCAGGAAGTACTTACCTGGGCCCCCTGTATGAGGTTGATAATTGCCTGTATTCCCAGTGGCAGGGATAAATTGACCAGCCCGGCGAATATAGCGTAGTAAAAGATCTGGAAAATGTCTTTTTTGTCCAGCTCAAGCAGGCCAATCAGGCGCTGCCAGGCCGTAAGAATAGTTTTAGGCATCGGAATCTGGTTTTAGGCAACTAAATGCCAAATGGGTAAAATACGTGGTCGGGTCTTTGTGTTCCTGACAATCAGTAAGGGAAGAAAAGTGATCCAGCAAAAAGTGTTGGTGCAACGATCCTTCCAGAATGGTACTGGCCAGGCTGTAGGGGTAGAGATAAGATTTATCTACGGCCTGTATCATTTCAGCCAGACGTAGAACCAGTCTTTTATATATGGAGAAATAACCTTGCTTATTCTCCTGATCCACTTCCTTGGTCAGATAGGACTTGGAGTATTCATTGATCACTATTTTATTGAGCAGGACCTCATTGATATGTGAAAAATATGTATCTTCTTCTGTAGTCCTGGTGACGATTTCAATAGCCTTTCGAAGTTTTTCCTCCGGATCTTTGATACTGTTGGTATCGAAGACCAGTTGGTATTCCAACCAACCCCAGTACCAGGAAGTTAAATAGAGCAATAATTTGTGCTTGCTTTCAAAATAGCGATAGATGGAACTCTCATTAGAGCCTATCCGGATTCCGAGTTTTTTAAAGGTGAACTTATCAAAACCCAGCTCGTCAATCATCAGGATACTCTGCTCTAATATCCTTTTCCCAAGATCTGAAGACTCCGGATCTTTGATGTATATTTTTTCATTAATACCTATTTTGATGGTTTGCAGTAATCGTTCCATCTGCCTGATTTTTTTAGATTCGGCACAAAAATAATAGTATTACTATCGTATCCTAATAGTTTAACTTATATTTAACAGTAGTAATACTTTTTAAATAGTTTATATTTTTACATTTATAAAGCGATTATGAGGATTCTAATTATCATTTGTCTGTTCATAAGTCTATGTGCGTGGTCTCAGGACCCAACGGCCTACTACCTGGAAGTAGTGCCGGACCAGCAGGTTGAAATTCTTAGCGGGGCTTCAGGCCCTTCGGTCAATGTGCCGGTTTTGAATGGCATTGTAATCATAGACGGCACATATGACAGTGAGGGATTAGGCCGTTCCATTGTATTTAACGGGAGCAGGCTCAGTATTGATTCGATGACAATGGGGTTAGACGGATGGAGATATGTGGTATTGAGACGCGAAGATGGAAGGGATTTCTACAATCTGTTTCCCACCCTCCAGGCCCGGATGATCCCGGCTACCCAGAAAGTATTGGCTGACGAAGCAAAAAAGGAAATTCCTAAAGACACTACCAACCAAAACCGAACCGGAAATTAATTAGAGATAACCTGCTAAGGGTTACAAACACATCGTTCTTGTTTTACTGCGTGATAGGCATGAAAAGCTGGGACGGTTTTTTTATTATTAATGGTTAT
>JBPEXP010000110.1:0-4710 GCA_052031475.1 Flavobacteriaceae bacterium
GACCCAGCGAGAACTTAGGACGGGCTGCCAGGTAGATATCGGTGTTTAACCGTGTGCCGGTGCTGTCTTCGGCAAAGACAATATTGGGATATTTAAAAGTATTGAGGTTGGTAATCTGCCTGAGGGTCCTAACCCGGTCTAATTCGCGGTAGATACTGTCCTTCTCCAAAAAGATCGAATTAGTAAGCGCCTTGGGTTTGTAGCGCAACTTACCGCTGTAGTGGATAACAAAGTCATTGTATTCAATCGTTTTCAAACTGTCCAGGTCCTGGTCGAAACTGTGATCAGGATAGATGTTGATCCTGTTCAGGCGGAAGACCTTATACGGTTCCCTGGTGATGGCTGTATCTCCCCTGCGTCGTAGGTCCTCGATATTGAGTTCTACGTGCATTTGTTGATCGTCGTTAGACGGTGTGGTATCCCTTAAGATATTATAGGTGATGGAGCTTTCCTGGAAATTATAGACTCCTGAATTACGGAATAAATTGGTCAGCCTTGATCTCTCGCTGTTGAAATCGGCCAGGTCAAACTGGCGGTTTTCGGATATCAGGGATCTTTTCTGGTTCAGCTGATAGAGCGAATCAATGACTTGGGAGCTTATATTCCTGCTGATGGAGTCTACTATGTAAGGTTTACCCAATTCGATCATATAATTGATCTCAACCCTCTGCTTTTTGCTTCCCGGCACTATTTCGTAATGGGCCCTGTTGTTAAAATATCCCTTGGTATCGTAATAGGCGCTCAACCTTCTCACAGATTTGTCGGCCTTTAAGGTGTCTACAATTTCAGGAGCCTCACCAATATTTTTAAACCATTCGCTATAGCCTTTTACCAGAAAAGACTCTCCAAGTCTGCCTACCTGCTTACTTGACAAAAAATTCGACAATCGCTCTTCGCGTTTGGGTTTTCGCTCCAGCCAGGCTATATACGATGAGTCGGGATTTACTTTGGCCAGGTTGTAGATATTCAGACGTAATGGAAAGCCCAGAAGTGTGCTATTAGGTTCTTGTACGATGAGGCTTTCAATGTCCTGATCCTTTACCTTTTCGCCATCGGTATAAATATGATTTTTGCTAAGGAGAAGTTCATTTTCACCCACTCTTTTCAGGGTGTTGCAAGAGGTGAAAAGGACTGCTATGGATAATAAACCTATTTTTACATTCTTAAAGGTTGAATACCGCAAGATCCTCATAGAGCTCAAAATTACATTATTTACATGGTTGTTAAAAGCCAAATAAAATTTGTAAGAAGTCTGCAGCAAAAAAAGTACCGAAAACAACACGGCCTCTTTGTAGCAGAGGGAGTTAAACTGGTTATAGACCTCTTGAACTCCGGGTTGAGAAGCCGAAACCTGTATTGTACGGATGCCAATATTACCGAATCCATCGGCGTTTCATGTGAACTGATTTCTGAGTCTGAACTCGGCAAGATGAGCGGCCTGAAGACCCCAAATAAGATGCTGGGTGTATTTGAGATTCCCGAAGATGTTCCTTTGAAAGATGAGGGATGGATCCTGGCATTAGATGATGTACAGGATCCGGGCAACCTGGGTACGATCATTCGCCTGTGCGACTGGTTCGGGATCGGGCAAATGTTGTGCTCTCCCCGTACGGTAGACTGCTATAATCCCAAAACCCTGCAAGCGACAATGGGATCTATTGCCCGGGTAAACATCATCTATAGTACGTTGGAGGAAGTGATCCAACAGACGGATCTTCCGGTTTACGGCACTTTTATGAAAGGCCATTCAGTATATGAGCAATCCTTCGGTACAGGTGGTATTATATTGATGGGAAATGAAGCTCATGGAATATCAGAGAACATCGAGCAGCTGATCACGAATAAGATCAGTATTCCCGCTTATGGAAATTCGGATATTGAAAGTCTCAATGTGGCTATGGCAACAGCTATTTTGTTGAGTGAAGTAAGGCGACCGTCTATTCAAAAGTGAAGTTGATGAAAATCCCCCTGGTAAAGAGTCCGTCTATGTTTCCGGTCCATGGACTGTTGGGGTCTTCATCCGGTACCAGTTCGTCGGTAATGGCAAATATTCCGCGGATAGACGGGCTGAATTTGAAGTATTCCGTGTAAAAGTCAATTCCAAACCCGAGTTCGTAATTGAATACCTGTTTCTTCATCCTGAAAGTACCACTGCTGTTATCGTCAATGCTGGTTTCCTGAGATCCCAGGTTTAGTCCGGTAGAAAAACCACCTATGATGAAAGGCTTCCAGTTACCCAGTCTTTTGGCACTCACTTTCAACAGAAGGGGAAAATTAATGTAGGTGGAGTTCACTTCCCTCATCGCATCGTTCTCCTCAGTAAATCCTGGAAACTGCAGGATTCTTTTCGTATAAAAAAGTCCGGGTTCCAGCCTGAGATCGAGGAAATTGTTAATACGCATTTCGCCTATGAGGCCCACATTAAAACCAATAGACCGATCGACCAGGATATCCGGCAAGTCATTTTTATAAGCGAATTTGAAATCAAACTGGTTGACACCTAAAAAATATCCCCAATTCAGGAAAGCTTTGTCTTCATTCTCCAGGTTTAGGATAGGTTTCTCGTTAAACTGGGCCATAAGCGAGGGTGCCCACAGGAAAAGTAAACCTGTCAGAATAATTAGGGATCTTCTCATTCGTCTATTTAATAGCAGAGTATATAGTGGCCACGCCAAATGTCTGGGGCCTGTTCTCCATAGCTATAAACCCGATTTTCCCTAAAATATTGTTGAATTTTTCACCATACGGAAAAGCCGCTGCAGATTCGGATAAATAGGCATATGCTGATTTATCTCTGGAAAACAGTCGGCCTATCAGCGGTAGCACCATTTTACTGTAGATGCGGTATCCTTGTTTGAAGGGTGTTTTGGTAGGAACTGATGTTTCCAGTACCACTAAAATGCCCCCTTTTTTCAGTACTCTGTATATTTCGCTTAAACCCGCTTCCAGGTTCTCAAAATTTCTGACACCAAATGCCACGGTCACTGCATCGTAGCTGTTGTTCTCAAAGGGGAGATCCTCACTGTCGCCCTGAATCATCTCCACCTTGTTGCCCAGACCTTTTTTTTGAATTTTCTGCCGGCCTATGTCCAGCATACCTGGGCTCAGGTCAAGACCGGTTACGGTGTCGACACCTTTCTCGGCAAATTGGATGGCAAGATCGCCCGTTCCAGTGGCGATGTCCAGTACTTTACTAGATCCGTGCTTAATAACCATGGCCACCACTTTCTTCCTCCAGCGCAGATCAATGCCAAAAGTAATGACCCGGTTCAGGCCGTCATACCCTCCTGAGATGTTGTCGAACATCTGCCTGACCTGTTCCTTTTTTCCAAGGTCGGAATCTTTATATGGTTTTACTTTATCGGCCATCTTTTTCTTTTGCGCGCAAAGATAACACAATGCGGTCATCCGGATAGGGCCTGGATCGCAGTATAACAGAATGTTAAGGAATTTTGATGTCAAAGCGGGAATGAATTATTTGATTACTTTTGCTGGCGAAATATTTCCTGGTACCTCAGGGTATTTAGGAAGGTTGATAGGGCAGATTACACGTGCGAAAGCACCATTCTTTTCTTAAAAAGGAGATCAATCAATGAAGATTATCATAGCAGGAGCGGGTGAGGTTGGCTTCCATCTGGCAAAATTACTCTCTTATGAATCCCAAGATATCACCCTGATAGATACCGATAAGTCGAGGCTTAATTACGCAGACAGTCACCTGGATATTCGGGTACTCAAAGGCGATTCTACTTCAATAGCTCTTCTCAAAGAGGCACAGGTGAGCAGTTCGGACCTGGTAATCGGGGTCACTTCCTCAGAAACCACCAATATTACTCTCTGTCTCCTGGCAAAACAGCTGGGATGCAAGCGCACTATTGCGAGGATCTCCAATACCGAATTTGTAGATCACCGGGAGGCGATCCGATTTTCGGAAATGGGAATAGACGAACTTATTTCGCCTGAAGAGCTCGCGGCTTCTGAGATCCAGCTGCTGCTTAATCAATCGGCATTTAACGAAACCCATGAATTTGAAGATGGAGCCCTGATCATGGTCGGGATATCCCTTCCCAAGACCGCCCCGTTTGTCGGGAAATCGGTCAAGGAGGCCGCAGCTATTTTTCCCGGCCTTCATTTTATGCCCATTGCCTTGCAGAGAAGGGGTACCCAATATACCGTCATACCTAGGGGCGACACAGTTTTTAAGCCCGGCGACCAGGTTTACTTTATCACAGACAGAAAGGGTGTTGAAGAGCTTTACAAGCTTACGGGAAAGAAAAAGGAGGAGATTAAGAACGTCATGATCCTGGGTGGGAGCAAGGTGGGCCAGAAGACGGCTCGTGAGCTGTGCAGCAACAAGTTCAATGTAAAATTGATCGAAAAGAATAAGGAAAAGGCTTTTGAGATCGCAGATAATATTCCCAATGCCCTGGTCATCAATGGGGATGGACGAAATGTAGAGCTCCTTGAGGAAGAGAGTCTTGAATCTATGGACGCTTTTATCGCTGTAACCGGCAATTCCGAAACCAATATCATGTCTTGCCTGGTAGCCCGGTCCAAGAAGATCAAGAAGACCATTGCGCTGGTAGAGAACATGGACTACTTTCAATTATCTCAGTCGATAGGCATAGACACGCTGATCAACAAAAAACTGCTTGCAGCAAATAATATTTTCCGCTACATACGCAAGGGTGAAGTTGTAGAATTAACCCG
>JBPEXP010000111.1:0-3244 GCA_052031475.1 Flavobacteriaceae bacterium
CCACCTATATAACCTTTTTCCTGATCGACGATGTCTTTAATGCGCGCGGCTTCATTGACAATATTTTTAGCCTGTTCCACAATCTTGGCCCCAACCTGTGTGGTGCTGATGGGTTTTTTACTCCGGTCAAAAATCAGCACCTCTAATTCGTCTTCCAGCTTTTGTACCTGCATGCTCAGGGTTGGCTGGGTAACATGGCTCTTCTCCGCGGCCAGGGTGAAATTCTTATATTCTGCAACGGCCAGTACGTATTGAAGTTGCGTAATGGTCATGATCAATAATTTTAGGTAATAAATGTATAAAAGTTATTGATAAAAACTATCAAAAAACTTTATAAAATATATTAAATTTATACCATAAAATCAAAAGTTAAATCATGAAACTAAACAGTATAGGCTTAAGTGAAGAGAATTCTGCAGAGCTTGCTGCAGATTTAAATGTGCTATTGGCCAATTTTCAGACCTATTATCAGAATTTAAGGGGTATCCACTGGAACATCAGGGGTAAAAGCTTTTTTGACCTGCATGTGAAATTCGAGGAATTGTACAATGACGCCAATATTAAAGTAGACGAAGTAGCCGAGCGCGTACTTACCCTGGGAGGCACACCTTTGCATACTTTTGAGGATTACCAGAAACAAGCCGTTGTACCGGTTGGTAAAGAGGTTCGCAAGGATGAAGAAGCCATCAGGTTGATCGTTGATTCGCTTAAAGAACTACTCATCCTGGAGCGGGACTTACTGGATAAGTCGGACAAGGCCGGCGATGAGGGGACCAATGCGATGATGAGTGATTTTATCACCGAGCAGGAGAAGACGGTCTGGATGATGAAGGCCTGGCTTTCCGAAACGGTTTAGACGGTGTGGATGGAATAAAATAAAAGCCCTGACAACTAACTGTCAGGGCTTTGATATTTTTGGCTAATTCGGTTTAATTTCCTTCGCTCAGCGAGAAACTACCGTCTCCGTTAAAAGATGTGATACGGGTTGTAACAGTCCATATGCCCGAAGCACCAGCTGAAGTTACACCGCTGAATGAATCCGGTTCTGATCCTCCCTCTAACATTCTGTCCAACACAACGGCACCCTCGGCATCTTCAACGATCATTTGAAAGCTGCCGGCTGAGGTGGCGGTGATATCAGCATTATAATCTGCCGTGCTCAGGTTGTTGTTCCAGATGAAGGACCGGGTAACCGTACCTCCGTTTCCTGTAAAACTCGCGTCGATATCTCCGTTAAAATCAGATACATCTTCTATGAGTACCGTGCCATTCACGGTCACCCTGGCAAAAGAATCGTCGTCTTTATCACAGGATATAAAAAATACAAAGGCGGGTGCCAGGATCAGTAATTTCCAGTTCCTGCCAATAGATTTCATCATACATAAAATAGATTTCATAATAAAGTAATTTGGGTTTGCAGTGATATAACAATTGAAACGGGAAAATTCCTGAAATATTCTGAGATTTTTTTTCTGCGTCTGCTTTGTCTGCCAAATTCTTATATTTATTTGATTATGGCCAAGGCCTGTAATTCTCGCCAATGGATGTAGAACAAATAGCTGAATTCCTTGGTAGCGTGCCGTTCTTTTCTGAAGTCACCAGGGTATCCCGAAAAAATCTCTGCAAAGTACTGCAGGTGGAATCTTTTGAAATAATGGAGACCGTCTTTGAAAAGGGCGATGTAGGGGATGCCATGTTCGTCATATTGGAGGGAAAGGTCAAAGTGCACGATAAGGAACACGTGTATGACATATTGGGACAAGGCGACTGTTTTGGTGAATATTCGGTTCTTGATCAAGGCCGAAGATCTGCGACGATTACGGCAGAAGAGGAAACACGGGTCTTGAGGATAGGTCAGGAAGATTTTCTTGAACTCATGTCGGCCGACCCAGGTTTTGCTAAAGGCATCCTCTCCGTGATGATCAGACGCCACCGGGAACTGGATGTCATTCAGGAGCAACTCGCCGCATCTAAGAAGGAGGTTGAACTGGCCAATAGTAAAATGAGCGGACTCATTGATGGGGCCATGGATGCGATCCTGATGTTCGACCAGAGATTCCGCATCGTTCTGGCCAACCCCTCCGCATTCAAACTTCTTGAGAACCGGGAGGTAGTAAAAAGGAACCTGCTACTTTTCCTGGATGAAGAAAGTGCCGACTATCTAAAAAACACTGTGGATTCATTTGGGGATACCCAAAGTCTTTATCTCGCCAAAACCCTGACCCTTATTGGTTCGGAGGGCAGGGAATCAGTAAACGAAGGCACCTTGAGTCGTTTCGGCAGCGAGGGTGATTTTTTCTATACCATGATCCTCAGAAATATTGAAGAACGATTAAAAGCCGAACATACCATAGACCGGCTCACCTCCCAAACAGCTTACCTGGAGGAGGAAATAGAAAATATGACACAACACTACGGGATTCTGGCCGAAGATCCGGGTATGCAAGCCGTACTCAACCACATCGAACGGGTTGCCCATACATCGGCCACGGTGCTGATCCGGGGAGAGACCGGGACAGGGAAGGAACTGGTGGCCAGGGCTGTTCACCAGGCCAGCGATAGGAAGGAGCGGCCACTCATAAGGATCAATTGCGGTGCTATTCCGGCCAATCTGATAGAAAGTGAATTGTTCGGACATGAAAAAGGGGCTTTTACCGGAGCAACGGCCAGCAGGAAAGGTCGTTTTCTGCTGGCCGACCAGGGTAGCATATTCCTCGATGAGATAGGTGAATTACCCCTTGACCTGCAACCTAAATTACTTCGCGTGATCCAGGAAGGCGAATTTGATCCGCTGGGTAGCAGTAAAACACTGCAGGTAGATGTCAGGATCATCGCGGCCACACACCGCGACCTTTTGGACCTGGTTAAAAAAGGAAAATTCAGGGAGGATCTGTTTTACCGCCTTAATGTTTATCCTATTGAAGTACCTCCACTGCGTGAAAGGGGCAGAGACGTTAGTTTGATCGCCCAGGAGATGATCCGGAAACTAGCTGCTGAAATGAATAAGAAAGTCTACCAGCTCACACCGGTGGATCATGAACTTCTGCAATCCTACCATTGGCCCGGAAATGTACGCGAACTGGAGAATTTAATTGAACGAGCCCTCATCATTGCGCCGGCCGGCCGGATAGACCTGAAATCCATTCTTCCAACAAGTACTAAAAAAGGAGCATCCACGGATAAAACCGCCCAAGAACATATTTATTCCCAGGATGAATGGAGTGTGCTTGAAAAAGAGAATATC
>JBPEXP010000112.1:0-2819 GCA_052031475.1 Flavobacteriaceae bacterium
CGCGCAGGTCGATGGCGTAAACCCTAAAGCTTTCTTCATAAGTGCGTATGTATTCTTTCCAAAATTGTGATGATTGGGTCCAGCCGTGTAAAAGCAAAAGAGGTTCACCCTCACCGAATACCTCATAATATAATTCAATACCGTTTACTTGGATAAGCTCCCTCTGATTAGGATTCTGACCAATTATCGGAGTTATAATTATTGTCCAAAAAAAGATAAGAGCAAATATTTTCATTTTGAAGTAAATTTTAATGTGTTTTTGCCAATGAGTAAATTAATACCCGAATAATTATTTCAAATGTGTCGTTACTTGATTATAAATTATTAAAAAGGCATGACACATATTATGAGCTATTTGATGTAAAGCAACCACATTTTTACCAATCATCATAGTATTTGGTAAATGCTCAAAACTTAATTTCTAATTATAGCGGCAGCAACATTAATACCCGATTCCAGGGCACCTTCCATCCACCTTGGTTGTGAAGACAAATGTTCACCGGCAAAATGAATTCTGCCTTCCGGCTTTTTTGCGTGCTCTAAGTGGGTGCCGATTGATTCCGGGCTTGATACTGCGCCCAGGGCATAGGGATCTTCATCCCAGTATTGGGTATAGTGGCCTTCCACATATTGGTATATGCCGGGGAAGAACTCATTGATTTTTTTAAGGCCGAAGGCTACGCGGTCTCCCACTCCAAGGTTTCTAACCTTATACTGGCCGGGGTAATAGGCCAGAACGCCCCGCGGTCCGGTCTGGTCGAAGGTGGGATTCCAGATCTCACCATGCCGGTAAACGGCAAATCCATTGAGACCGGACGCTTTCCAATAGCGCTGCCTGCTTTGAAATAAGATCCTACAGGTAGAATGATAGGGCATTTCAAAGATTGCACGGCTTTTCTCAGCACTTAAGCCCGGGGTAAATTCCAAATGTCTTACTATACTAAATGGCAGCGTGCAAATAAGCGAATCGCCCTCTATGTAATCATTTTCACCACCGCGTTCAAAGAAGGCCTTAACCCCTTTGGAATCCTGCTCGATCTTAAATACAGCAGCACCGTATTGGATATCCTGGCTTAATGACCTACCTAGAGCACGGGGAAGTTGATCCATGCCTCCACTGATCTTAAAGATCGGTTTTGTGAGTCGGTCCTCAATGTTGTGTCTAAAACGCGCATTGTAATGTGCATAGTCCTGCTCCCCAATTTGGTTGAAAAGGCGATGTTTTCCCCTGACATCTAGTAGATCAGTCAGTTTTGCGGGGTAGAAGGGAATTAGTTCAAGACCAAATTCACGACAATAGTGCTGAACTAAACTATGATCCTCATGTATGCGCGAAGCCCCGACTTCGGCATACAAATCATCAGCAAAAGGTTCCCTCACAGTTCTTACTCTGCCGCCTGGTACGGCACGGGCCTCCAGCAATGTGACTGTATGCCCTGACTTTTTAAGCTCATAACCGGCAATTAGCCCGGATAAGCCAGCACCCACTACAATGACTCTTTTTTGATTTTCTCTACCCTTAAACGGAACGGGAGAAATGGCTTGTAGCCCATAACCTGGTAAAGCTAACCCAGTTAAGGCTAGCGCTCCGTGCTGTATAAATGCTCTTCTTTTCATTTCTCATAAACTTATCATATACCCGATTTCAGATCTTGAGATTCAGGTATCGTTCTTTGATTATGTTAATATGTCTTAGCTCGTGGCCTGCCAGATGATAGGCCAAAGCTCTCACAGTTCTGCGGTTTACCACTGATCCGTATTCGTCTATGGCTTGCCCACTCCGCAGAAGACTTTCTTCAGGCAGATTCTGAAATAAGGCAATGGTAGATTTTCTCACCTTTTCGTACTCATCAAAAATGCTTTCAAGGCTTCTCTCATTGGCACGGGAGTAGCAAGCGTATTGATTTTCGTCAAAACCGTGCAGGGGCGTATCATCGTTTCGTGCGTAGCGGAGTGCCCGGTAGCTAAAAATTCGTTCATCGTCAATTAAATGCACAAGGATCTCCTTTATGGTCCATTTTCCAGGCGCATATCTGTAATACAGCATTTCTTCCGGCAGACTGGAGATAAACTTTTTTAATTCCATGAAGTTTTGCATCAGATGTTCCAATACCTTCCCGTCATCTTCTAAAAGATCCATGTAGATACTGGAATAAGAGGGATATTCATCCGGAGCCGGTTTGCTAATTGATTTATACATAACACTCATTTATTTAAAATTTTTAGCCCATATTTTAGCCCAGCTGCCAAGGGGTTCAATCAATTCAAATAATTGCTTGCCTTCTTCAGTAAGAGCATAGCCATCTACTGTACGCTCAATGAGATAACAATCCCTCAACTCCTTTAGCCGTTTATTCAAGGTAGTGGGTGAAATATTCTCGCAATATTCCTGAAGCTTTCTAAAAGTACTGGGCCCGTTGTATAAGTGCCAGATTATACCCATGGCCCAGCTCCTGCCCAACAAGTCTAGAAGCGCCATGATCGGGGCCCCTGTTTTGGAACCTCTTACCGGTTTTCCTGGAATAGGTAATGCCATAATATGCTATTAAATATGTAGCAAAACTATATAAAGTGTAGCAATATTGAAAAGTTTTAACTTTTATTTATCGGAAGCCCTACCAGCCTGCAACCGTCTGTTCATCTGACCTTACCATAACTTCCTCAAGACTTTCTCCATTGGGCAATAGCCTATCAAATTCTACTGTAAATGAGATCAGTAAAGAAAGCTGGTGTTTTGTATTTTCAGAACGAGTGCGGGTCAAGAACAGCGCAGCTATCTCTTGCCGGGACTAAATAAGGCTGAAATGGCTTAGAGTTTA
>JBPEXP010000113.1:0-5564 GCA_052031475.1 Flavobacteriaceae bacterium
GGGCACTCATAGAGGGTCGATTAATCAGCCCTGCTATTCAAGCTGAATTTTTAACGGCACAAAGCGTGGAGGCACAGTCTACTTACTACGGACTCGGATTTGAAGTGAGTCGGGATGGCCGTGGACGCAAGTATTATGGACATACAGGGAGCAGCGTGGGTGCTTACAGCAACTTTTACATCTACCCGGAAGAAGAGATCGTAGTGGCCATTTTAATCAATTGTACTGATCCCGGGGTGCAACCCATTCTTAACAGGGCTATTGATTCCTTTTTTGAGGCGAAAGATTCAACGTGATTGGTCGCTGCCTGTCACTTCCAGAAAAAGTCTTTCCAAATTCCTGTTCTTACGGGTAAGTTGCAGGGTTTTCAGCTTATTGTCATGGGCAAAATCAAAAACTGCCGGCCGCATATCGTGATCAGTCATAAAAACGATCTCGTAGACAAATCCACCGGTATTTCTTACAGTTTTTGCGTGAGGTAATTTCTGCAGTAAGACCTCTTCTACCCGGTAGTCGAATTCAACCTCTATGATCTGTTCCTCGGCTTCCCTCATTTCAGACAGGCCGGCATCGGCCACAATACGGCCTTTACTGATGATGATGACCCGATCGCATACCTCTTCAACTTCCCTGAGGATGTGAGTAGAAAGGAGGATGGTCTTTTCCCTGCCGATCTTCCGGATCAGCTTCCTGATGTCCAGCAATTGATTGGGGTCCAGTCCGGTTGTTGGCTCATCAAGAATGAGCACTTCGGGGTCGTGCAGAAGGGCTGCTGCCAGTCCAACCCGCTGGCGATAGCCTTTAGACAACTGCCCGATCTTCTTATGAGCTTCCGGCCTTAAGCCTGTTATGTCCAGGATCTCCTCGATTCGATCCTTCCCCTTGCCGTAGAGTTCGGCGCTGAATTTGAGGTATTCTTTCACATATAAGTCCAGATACAATGGATTGTGTTCCGGTAAATAACCGATACTTTCCCGTGCTTCTTTAGATTGGGTATCTACGTCAAAGGAGTTGACTATCGCTTTACCTTCATCAGGTTTTCCATAGGTGGTAAGAATTCGCATCATGGTAGTTTTCCCTGCCCCATTGGGCCCGAGGAAACCGACAATTTCACCTTTTTTTACTTCAAAGGAAACAGCATCAAGGGCGGTCTGGGAACCAAATTTCTTGCTGATGTTTTCTACCTTAATAGACATGTATGTTCTAATTGGGCCTTAAAAATAAGCATTGGCGAGATTAATTGAGTTATCGGGATTAATTAATTATTCTCAATAAAATCGCTAAAAGAGGAAGAAATATTTAAGAACAATGGCGCTTCCTGGCAAAATCAAAAAAACAAGGCACTTTTCTTTGAATATTAAAATTAATGGCTACTTTAGCCCATTATTAAGGACAACGATGAATCGTAATTACTTCTGGAACGGTTTTTATTTTTACTTCTTTTTTTCGAGAGGAGCGGGACTGTTCTAGGTAATTAAATGAATAATACTATATGAAGTCCCGTATGAACCGGGGCTTTTTTTTTGATGAGAATTTACGCATCATGGGATTAAAAATTGCCATTCAGGGAGTAAAGGGTTCCAATCACCATCAGGTGGCTTTGGAATACTTTGGCAACGATATAGAGCTGGTGGAATGCCTCTCTTTTCACCGCCTGGTAGATGTTTTGCTAGACGGTACCGCCGATAAGGGAGTCATGGCTATTGAAAACTCCATTGCGGGTTCCATACTCCCAAATTATTCCCTGGTTTATGAAAACAATCTCCATATCATCGGGGAGCATTACCTCAATATCCATCACAATCTAATGGTGCTCAACGGTCAGAAACTTCAGGACATTACTGAAGTGCGATCGCATCCGATGGCCTTGCTCCAGTGCAGGGAATACCTCAAGAAACAGTCTCATATCAAAATGGTTGAAGACGTAGATACGGCAGAAACTGCGCGCCAGATCCAGGAGAAAAAACTCCAGGGAATTGCCGCAATCGCGCCCAAGGCCGCAGCTGAATTGTACGGGCTGGAGATCATAGCGCCAGAAATTCAGACCATTAAGAACAATGCAACCAGATTTATAGTAATCAAGACCAAAAATAAACTCCTTCCCAAGGAGGAGATCAACAAGGCCTCATTGAGGTTTTTGACCGATCACAAAAGGGGAAGCCTTGCTACGGTACTCAACGTGATGAGCGACTGTAACCTGAATCTGACCAAGATCCAGTCGCTGCCCATCATAGAGACACCCTGGAAATACGCATTTTTTGTGGATGTAACTTTTGAAGCATACGATCAATTTGCCAAGGCCAAATCGCTTCTGGAAATCATGTCTGAAGATTTTAAGGTTTTGGGCGAATACAAAAATGCCCGAATATGATCACCACGGCAGACAGACTGCGCACGGTAGAAGAGTACTACTTCTCAAGGAAACTCAGGGAAGTCAGGGATTTAATTGCCCAGGGCAGGCCGGTCATCAATATGGGTATCGGCAGTCCGGACCTTGCGCCTTCTGAGGAGGTTATCGCCTCTTTCCAGAAATCTGTGCGAGATGCCGGGGCCCATCAGTACCAAAGCTACCAGGGTCTGCCGGAACTGAGGGAGACGATCTCCGAATTCTACAAAGTAAAATTTGGTGTAGAGACCGATGCTGCGAATGAGATCCTTCCGCTAATGGGATCCAAGGAAGGTATTATGCATATTTCCATGGCATTTTTAAATCCGGGTGATGAGGTATTGATCCCCAATCCGGGCTATCCTACCTATACGGCGGTGACTAAACTAGTAGGCGGCGTGCCCCGATTTTATGGACTAAATGAAGCAAACAACTGGTTCCCGGACCTGAACGCTCTGGAAAAGGAAGATCTTTCTTCTGTTAAACTGATGTGGGTCAGTTACCCGCACATGCCTACCGGAGCTACGGCCAGCATTGAACAGTTAGAGAAACTAGTAGCCTTTGCCCGGAAAAAGGGCATCCTCTTGGTCAATGACAATCCATACAGTTTTGTTTTGAGCAAGAACCCGATCAGTCTGCTGGCTGTAGAAGGTTCTAAAAGTACGGCTCTCGAACTCAATTCACTAAGTAAGACATTTAACATGGCCGGCTGGCGGGTTGGTATGGTATTGGGCAATGCCAAGCATATTGAGGCCATTCTAAAGGTTAAAAGCAACATGGATTCCGGCATGTTTTACGGCATCCAGAAAGGGGCCATAGTGGCGCTGAAAAGTGGCAGGAGTTGGTTTGAAGAGCTGGACGCTATTTACGAGGCCCGCAGACAATTGATGTACCAATTGGTGGATAAATTGGGTTGCACCTATGATAAGGATGCGGTGGGCATGTTTGTCTGGGCCAAGTTGCCGGAAGGTGCCCCGGATTCTGAAGCCTATATAGACCAGGTTTTGTATTCCAAGAATGTATTCATTGCTCCCGGAACTGTTTTTGGAAGCAATGGTGAAGGTTATATCAGGCTGTCGCTCTGTGTGAAACGAGAAAAGATTAAGGAAGCTATAGAAAGATTCTGAACTATGAAGGTATATATTGTTGGCATTGGTTTGATTGGTGGTTCCATGGCATTGGATCTTAAATCGCTCTATCCCAGCTGGGAATTTTATGGGATCGATGTAAATGAGAAGCACCTGGAGGAAGCCCAATCCTTAGGACTGATCGACCGTAAATCTTCGATAGATCAGCTGTCCGATGCAGACCTGGTAATAATCAGTATTCCTGTAGATGCCCTGCTGGTAGAATTGCCGCGTGTACTGGATGCGATTGGCGATGACACCCTGGTTATAGATGCGGGATCGACCAAGGAATTGATCTGCAAAAAAGTGGAGGATCATCCCAGGCGCAGAAATTATTTGGCCTGTCATCCTATTGCCGGAACGGAGTTTTCAGGTCCGGGTGCCGCCCTGAAAGGACTGTATGAAGGAAAGACAAATATTATCTGTGAGGTAGAAAAAACGGCGTTCAAACTGCAGGAAAAAGGACTGGAAATCTTTGGCAAGATGGGTATGCGCATCCGTTATATGAATCCGGTAGCCCATGACAAGCACATTGCTTATGTCTCTCACCTTTCGCACATCAGTTCGTTTATGCTGGGAAAGACTGTGATTGAGAAGGAAAAGAATGAAAGGGATATTTTCGACATGGCGGGCAGTGGTTTTGAAAGTACGGTAAGACTGGCAAAAAGCTCACCGGCCATGTGGACACCTATTTTTGAACAGAACAAGGATAATGTACTCGAGATCCTGGATGACTATATAGAAAACCTCGAAGCTTTTAAAGCAAAATTACTGGATGACGATTATGACGGGATCTATTCCGTTATGGACAATACTAATAAGATCAAAGAAATACTAAAGGGCATCCCCCTGAATAAAACGTAAAACGAAGAAAGAAGATGGAAAATTCAAAGCAACTGAGAGCCTGGCTTGACGAGCTGGCTTTACCCCACCCCCTGGTTATAGCCGGCCCATGCAGCGCGGAAACAGAAAACCAGGTGATGACCATTGCACATGATCTGAAAGACACCGATGTTAATTTTTACCGGGCTGGTATCTGGAAGCCCAGAACCCGTCCGGGGAATTTTGAGGGCGTTGGCGCCATTGGATTGCGATGGCTGCAGCGTGTTAAACAAGAAACAGGTCTCAAAACTGCTATTGAAGTAGCTAACAAAAACCATGTGGACCTGGCGTTGGAACACGATGTAGATCTGCTCTGGGTAGGGGCGCGATCTACCGTAAGCCCCTTTATAGTTCAGGAAATAGCCGATGCTTTGAACGGCACCGATAAAATTGTCCTGGTGAAGAACCCGGTTAACCCGGACCTTTCCCTATGGCTGGGAGCCGTGGAAAGACTTCACTCGGCCAATATTCAGAAACTGGGAGTTATACACCGCGGCTTCTCTACCTACGAAAAAACCAAGTACAGGAACATACCGGAATGGCAGCTGGCCATTGAACTTCAGACACGCTTTCCGGATCTGCCTCTGATCAATGACCCTTCTCATATTTCGGGCAGGCGTGATATGATCTTTGATGTAAGCCAGACTGCCCTGGACCTGAATTTTGACGGGCTGATGATAGAAACCCACTGCGATCCAGAAAATGCATGGAGTGATGCTGCACAACAAGTAACACCGGAAAGACTCATACAGATCATGAAGGATTTAAAGATCCGAAAGGAAACCGATGAAGAAGCCGAATACAACAACAAGCTCAGTAATCTGAGGGCTCAGATTGATATCCTGGACAACCAGCTCATCGAGACCTTGGGCAAACGGATGAAGGTATCTGATGGGATCGGTGAACTGAAGAAGCAAAGAAATGTGGCTGTCCTTCAGACCAACCGCTGGAATGCCATCCTGGGTAACATGATCCTGGAAGGAGAATCAAGAGGACTCAGCGAAGAATTTGTGCTAAAAATGTTCAAGGCAATCCACCAGGAATCGATCAATCACCAGGAGAAGATCATCAATTCCTGATCGAAGCTGACCTGATTAATTTAATTGGCCAAACAAAACCGGCGGAAAGGACTTCTTTTAAACAAGAAGATTTGATCCGCTTTTAGCTAT
>JBPEXP010000114.1:0-2579 GCA_052031475.1 Flavobacteriaceae bacterium
AAGCGAATTCGGGAAATTAAAAGGGAATTAGAGAGGAGACAGCCCAATAACGATCAATGATCCTCAGTATAAAGACGGTTTGTGCAAACTTCAGCTGCTTTTTCGCCTGTATTTCAGATCGGCAATCGTGATCAGGACCAGCACTCCGCCTACGACAACTTTGTAGATCACATAGGCCGTTTTGGATAATTCGACACCAAAAAACACCCGGTAAGTCTCCTGCGATGCGGTTTGAAATAATAACAGCAGACCGCTTATCATATAAACGAGGCCCAGTACCAGAAAGAAGTAGTTGATTATTTTTCTCATAAGATCAATTGCACTGATAAAATTAATAAAACTGCACAGGGTTTAGAAACCCCGTGCAGTTCGGCAACCGCATGCTACTTCACAAAACGCAGTAGTCTGCCTACTCCAAATACGGTAATGGCCACCTCGATCAAATCACCTACAAAGACTCCTGCCTGGTAGGATGAACCATCATGTCCGCCAAAGGTCATGATCTGTTCGTTTCTAGTTAATTCCTCCATGATTGCTATAAATTTTAAATTACTTCCAAAGGGAACTGAGGCCATCCACAACGCCTCGCCAAAAATCACCCATCTCATGGGCGGCTGCGGTATAGGCATATCCGAGAGATCCGCCTCCACCCCATCCACCACTGACCAAGATCATTTCCTCATAACTGAGATCACGCATTTTTTGCTTTACTGTTTCGCTCATTGTTGTATGTTTTTAGATGGTACATATAGGGTGCTCATGATCACACCAATTGTCCAGACAAGGCGAAAGTAGTTCCCCAGCATGCAGCTTGCTTGCAGATGATTAATTATTCTCGTGAAATTATTGAAGAAGGTCTCTGAGAACCCGGTTCAGGGCTTCGCTTCTGCGATTTACTTCTTCTTCAGACCAGCCGATTTTGACCAGGCAGGAAATATTTCTGGACATCCAATGGTCTGAGGAAGTGAAGTTGTTCTCGCTCCACCTTTTAATTCCGTTGGTAACCTGATCGTTCAACTTGCCCAGGGAATGGGGCATTTTCAAGTGTTCCCATTTTCTGTGGTAGTGCCAATTGTTGTCAAACCAGTAAAAACAGCCGTCCACACCGGCTTCCGCGAGTAATGGAACTGCCCTTCTGGCCAGTTCCTCATCGGGAAGAAAAAAGTTGATAAAAGAATAGTTCTCTTCTCCTCCCTTGGGTACGCGTCTCATGGTGATCCCATCCAAATTGGCAATCCCCTCTCTCAGGATGTGGTAATTCTTTTTTTGGATACGGAGAAAATCGTCCAACCTGCGAAGTTGCGCAAGTCCTACAGCGGCATTTAATTCGGAGATCCTGAAATTATAACCCAGAAAGGGATGGGATTCCGCTCCGCGGTCATTTCCCAAATGATCGTGGCCGTGGTCCGAATAATGGTCCGCATTCTTATAGAAGGTAGAATTGTTGGTAATCAGCGCCCCGCCCTCCCCGCAGGTTACGGTTTTTACATAGTCAAAACTAAAACATCCCAAATCCCCGATACTACCCAGCGGCTTCTTGTTGTAAGTGCCTCCTATGGCCTGACAGGCGTCTTCAAGCAGGATCAGATCGTGTTCTTTACAGATTTGTTGCAGTGCTTCCAGATTGGCCATGGAACCACACATATGAACGGGCATGACCACGCGGGTCCTAGTGGTTATAGCGTTCCGCACGGCTTCGGGATCCAGAGTAAGCGTATCATCAATATCTACCAGGACAGGTACGGCTCCAAGGGCTATAACAGCTTCAAAACTGGCTACAAAGGTAAAGACCGGCATGATCACCTCATCGCCCGAACCTATACCGGCACTGGCCAGGGCCACGGTGAGTGCAGCCGTACCGCTGCTAAGCAGCTGGGCGTGCTTTACCTGCATTCTTTTGGCGAGCAGGGCTTCTAATTCCCTGGATTTCCAGTGGCCGTTGCGCATGCCGTCAAATCCATAGCGCATTAATACACCCGAATCTAGGACGTCATTCACTTCTTTGCGTTCGAGCTCCCCGAATAATTCAAATCCCGGCATAAGCTATACTATCCTTGTGATTTTGAGGAGAGGTCGATGATGCTGTCCTTGATCCTTCGTCTCACTTTTTTAAATTCTGAAAACATGTCGTCCTTGGCCCTGTAACCAACCGGAAGTACCAGAACAGAGGTCAATCCCCTGGCTCCGAGATCGAGCAACCGGTCGTACTCCTCAGGGATAAATCCTTCCATCGGGCAGGAATCAATCTGCTCCACAGCGCAGATAGTGAGCAGATTCCCCAGAGCCAGATAGGCCTGGTTAGTGGCCCATGCCATGATTTCACGGCGGTCTTTATTCTCAAAATCCTGTACCAGGGCCTCCTTAAAAGGGTCGAGGATCTTATCACTGGTACCCCTCACCTGCTTTACTCTTTCAAAATAGGACTGTATATAGCGACCGTCCACATTTTTTTCAATACACAAAATGAAAACGTGTGAGGCCTGCCCCACCTGCGGTTGATCGTAGGAATGGCTGATAAGTTCCTTTTGAAGTTTTTTATCAGCCAGGACCACTAATTTGATCGGCTGTAAGCCATAAGA
>JBPEXP010000115.1:0-3677 GCA_052031475.1 Flavobacteriaceae bacterium
AGGTTCAGGTTGAGGGATTCGTCTAATTGGTAAGATCCAAATATAAAGCCTGTAAAATAGGTAAGTGACATCTCACCGGTTAGTGTTTTATCCTTGCTGAGAGTCAGGTAATTAGAAAGATAGCCGTAGAAGCCTTCGATCTCATTCTTAAAAGTTTCTTCTTCACTAGCCAGCGCCAGAAAGGTATCATCTTCGTGAAAAATAGAAGCATAGGCATAGAAGTACCAGTTTGGGCTGAAAGACTTGCTCATAGTCAGGTCTATCCCATAAGAAGTACTGGCCAGCGAATTCTGCGGCGATTGGATCAGCAGCTGGTTTATATTGTCCTGGAAGGTGAGCCGGTTGATGAAATTTCCGTTGTCCCTGTAATAGACGTCAAAAAAATAAGTGTCCTTAAAACTGTAGTTGAAATTGAAATTATGGCTGAAATGAGGTCTCAGGTTGGGGTTGCCTTCGTTGAAATCATTTTCATTGAGAAAATAACGGAAAGGGTTCAGGTTACTGTAATTAGGCCTTCTGAGCTTGCGGTTGTAATCCAGTGAAACGCTGTGATCATCATCGATGCGATGCAGGATATAAACGCTGGGGAAAAGCTCAAAATATTCCTGTCTGCCCAAGCTGTCTAGCGTCACTGAAAGCGTGCGCACCAGGGTATGCTCTCCTCTCAGTCCCAGCCGCAGTGACCATTTCTTCCAATTCTGGGAATAACCGGCATAGCCGGCCCACACCTGTTCATCATATTTGAAAATATCGGACAAAACAATGTCAAAAGGAGGCTCGTTTCCATTTACATCAAAGTAATCGATCTGACTTTCTGTCTGAACGGAAGAATATTTAGCCCCCGTATCCAGTTTGCCTTCCCCTGCTGCTAAACTCAGGTCCACCTGTCCTGTAATAATATCAATTTGCTGGGCCGCGTCTGTGGAGAACATAAAATTCCTGATAAAAACTCCGGCAGGATCAAAATAGTCACTAGAGCCCACCTGGTCCTGAGTTTCATCGTAATAGGTATAATGAGCATTGGCTTTTAAGACTGCGCCTTTGTCATTTAGTTGTCGTTCATAGTTGAGATCAAATCCCAGGTTCAGGTAATCATTGTTCAGGGTGCTAAGCGTAGTTAATGTAGAATCTAAAATGCCCTGTCCGTTGCGCATCGTGGTTTCAACCTGATTGTTCAGTTCCTTGTTGGGCGAATAAGTGATGTTGGATGTGAAATTAAATTGATTTTCATCGTTGAGGTCGTAATCAAGGATAAGATTTCCCTGTTGAACCTGCGATCGGGTAATGCGGTCTATCTGGGTGTCCCAGCGGGCAAAGACCTCATCCAGGTCATTGATAAAATTGATATCTGAATCTACATCCCTGAAATCTTTTCTTGGGTTGATGGTATAATTAGCAAATAGATTGATCTTTTCATTCTTAAAATAATGACTGGTCCCCAAGCTGTATTTTGGGAACACTGCCTGGGTATAACTGCCCTGAACACTTCCCTTGTAACCCGGAACAATATTTTTATTGGTAATGATATTTAAAACAGGACCGCCTTCCGCATCATAGCGCGCCGGGGGGTTATTGATAACTTCGATAGACGAAATAGCTGATCCTGTAAGGCTTTCCAGCAGGTTTTTGATCTCGGACTGGGACAATTGCACCTTGCGGTCGTTCAGATAAATGGTGGCTGCCTGGCCTTTGATCTCCAGCTGGTCCTGCACGTTGATCACACCCGGTGTATTTCTGAGGATGTCCCAGGTATTCCCCTGGGATACCACAGAATTTTCTACATGGAAGACCAGGCGATCCTCCTGTCTTTCCACGGTAGGCTGTTTGGCGGTAACCACCACTTCATCCAGCCAAACATCGTCGGCTTCCATGAAGAGCGCGCCAATCTTAATATCATTTTTAATATCCAGCGGTATCAGGCTGGAGCGATAACCAAAATATCTGGCCTGCAGATAGTAGAGGTCCGGTCTTACTTCTGAAATCAGGAACCGGCCTTCTTCATCTGCCGAAGAACCCTTTACCAAACTGCTGTCGCTTACCTGAAGCAGGACTACATTGGCATAACTCACATAATCTCCATCACTGTTTCTGACAGTCCCGGTAATTTCGTAGGATTGGGCCCATAAACCAACAGGCAGCAAGACGTAGAAGAGTGGTCTTAAAAACTTCACGGATTCAGGGTTGGTCTCCAAATCTATGAAAATATCTAAGTATTCCCTCTAAAATCGCATTGAAACAAGAGGGTATCTTCATTGTAATTACCTTCTTATTCCGGCGCAGATTACCCCTCTTTGCCTTGAAAAGAACTATATTTGCAAGCCAAATGGCCGGCCATTTGTTTTTGGTAAAATTGCTATGAAAAATATCAGGAATTTTTGCATCATCGCTCACATAGACCACGGTAAAAGTACTTTGGCCGACAGGTTGCTGGACCATACCGGATCGGTGACAGACCGGGAGAAAAAGGAGCAGTTGCTGGACAATATGGATTTGGAGCGGGAACGGGGCATTACCATCAAGAGCCACGCCATCCAGATGGAATACGAATACCAGGGTGAGAAGTACATTTTGAATCTCATAGACACTCCCGGCCACGTAGATTTTTCCTATGAAGTATCGCGTTCTATCGCCGCATGCGAAGGCGCCCTTTTAGTAGTTGATGCGGCTCAAAGCATCCAGGCCCAAACCATATCCAATCTGTATCTGGCCCTGGAGAACGACCTGGAGATTATTCCTGTTTTAAATAAGGTTGACCTGCCCAGTGCCAATCCGGAAGAAGTGACCGATGACATTGTAGATCTGTTGGGTTGTGATCCTGAAGAGGTTATCCCTGCCAGCGCCAAGACGGGTATAGGCATTGAAGAGATCCTCAAGGCCATTATTGAGCGCATACCGGCCCCTGAAGGAGATCCCAATGCGCCGCTTCAGGCCCTGGTCTTCGACTCGGTCTACAATCCCTTCAGAGGGGTGGAGACTTATTTTAGGGTATTGAATGGCCAGATCAGCAAAGGCCAGGAGATCAGGTTTATGGCCACCAAAAAGACATACGATGCAGATGAGGTAGGCACTTTAAAACTCAAACAGGTTCCTAAGCCAAAGATTGAAGCTGGAGATGTGGGCTACCTCATCACGGGCATTAAAGATGCCCGGGAGGTTAAAGTAGGTGACACGATCACCGATGCACAAAGGCCTGCAGACAAGGCGATTGCCGGCTTTGAAGATGTCAAGCCCATGGTATTTGCAGGTATTTATCCCGTAGATACCGAAGACTTTGAAGAGCTACGGAACTCCATGGAAAAACTCCAGTTGAACGACGCGTCCCTGGTTTTTACCCCGGAGAGCAGCGCCGCCCTTGGATTTGGCTTCAGATGCGGCTTTTTGGGCATGCTTCATATGGAGATCGTACAGGAGCGGTTGGAGCGGGAATTTGATATGACGGTCATTACCACAGTGCCCAACGTAAGTTACCACGCTTTTACCACCAAAGATCCAGAAGTTCCGCTCATTGTGAATAACCCTTCCGACCTGCCGGATCCTTCAACCGTAGACCGCGTTGAAGAACCCTATATCAAGGCTACAGTCATCACCAAGTCGGATTTTGTGGGGAATGTTATGTCGCTCTGTATAGACAAAAGAGGGCAGATCACTAACCAGACCTACCTGACGCCCGAAAGGGT
>JBPEXP010000116.1:0-7703 GCA_052031475.1 Flavobacteriaceae bacterium
ACGACGGGTTTTGTCACTGCAGACTTTACTTCCTGGACTCCATTTTTAACCGTATTGTTTTTCGGACTCATGTTCATGGGGGGATCTGCCGGTTCTACGGCTGGGGGCATCAAGGTGATGCGCCACATCCTGATCATCAAAAATGGTTTACTGGAATTTAAAAGAACACTCCACCCCAATGCCATCATCCCTGTGAGATTTAACAGGAATACCGTCAGCGAGCATATTGTCTACAACATTATAGCCTTTTTTGTCCTGTACATGCTCTTGTTTATCATAGGAGCCGGCGTACTGGCCTTTCTGGGATTAGATTATGTATCCGCCATAGGAGGTGCGGCATCCTCCCTCGGAAATGTGGGACCTGCACTTGGAAGTTTGAACCCCGTAAGCAACTTTAGCGGCCTACCCGTTTTGGGCAAATGGTGGTGCGGCTTTCTTATGCTGGCAGGCCGACTCGAACTATTTACGGTTCTGATTCTTTTTACACCGGCATTCTGGAAAAAAGTCTAGACCAGCCCTGGCTCTTTTACGGCACTTACAGCCGATCTGATCCTGCTGACCGCCTCAATGATCTCCTTTTCGGAAGCTGCGTACGAAATACGGATACAGTCCGGGTTGCCAAAGGCTTCGCCGGTAACCGTTGCCACATTGGCATATTCAAGCAAATACATGGCGAAATCCGACGCAGATTCTATTTTGACCCCGTTTAGTGTAGTTCCGAAGAAACTGGAGATATCAGGAAAAACATAGAAAGCACCTTCCGGGATGTTTAGTTTAAATCCTTCGATCTCAGCGAGCAATTTAAGGATCAGGTCCCTGCGCTTGTGAAACTCATCGATCATAAAGGAAATTTTGCTTACCGGAGCCTTGACGGCTTCAATGGTGGCCCTTTGTCCTATGGCATTGGCTCCACTGGTGATCTGGCCCTGGAACTTCGTGCAGGCTTTTGCAATCCAGGAAGCGGCACCTATATATCCGATCCTCCACCCCGTCATGGCAAAGGCCTTGGAAACACCGTTCACCGTAATAGTGCGGTCATACATTCCATCAATACCCGCAATGCTCACGTGTTTCCCGGTAAAGTTAATGTGTTCATAGATCTCGTCCGAGACGATAAAAATACCGGGGTGTTTCCTTAAAACGGCAGCAAGGCCTTCGAGTTCTTGCTGGTTGTACACTGAACCGCTCGGATTACAGGGTGAACTAAACCACAGCATTTTGGTCTTGGGAGTGATGGCTGCTTCAAGCTGTTCCGGAGTCATTTTAAAATCACTCTCAATACCGGTAGGGACCATGATTGGAGTGCCTTCGGCCAGTTTTACGATATCCCTGTAGCTGACCCAAAAAGGAGCTGGAAGGATCACTTCATCACCCTTGTTGAGCATCACCATGGCCACGTTGGCGATGGATTGCTTGGCCCCGGTAGATACGACGATCTGATCGGTGGCATAATTCAGGTTGTTATCCCTTTTAAATTTTTCCGAGATGGCCTGTTTTAGATCTCCGTAGCCATCTACTGGCGGATAGCTGCTGTAATTATCGTCAATGGCCTGTTTGGCAGACTCTTTAATAAATTCCGGAATGTTAAAGTCTGGTTCCCCCAGGCTTAACCCGATAATATCGCGGCCTTCATTTCTCAATTCCCTTGCCTTGGCAGCCATAGCAAGTGTGGCCGAGGTAGACATGTTGTTGATTCTATCGGATAAGTGCTCCTTCATATGCTGATCTTATTTAGTGGTATTGAAAGACAGGCTCCCTGCCCAATTGTTTGAGATGCCTGAAATGCGAAATTATCGCTTTTCTGGTAGTTTTAAACTCATTGTAAGGCAAATTAAACTCATTTGCCGTTTGTTTCACAATTTTGGAAATTTTTGTGTAGTGAATATGGCTGATATGAGGAAAGATATGGTGCTCCACCTGGTGATTGAGACCGCCTGTAAACCAGTTGACGATACGGTTCCTGGTTCCAAAATTTACTGTAGTGAGCAATTGATGAATGGCCCATGAATGATCCATTTTACCGTTATCTTCCGGCAAAGGTGTTTCGGCCTCATCTACTATATGTGCCAGTTGGAATACCACGCTTAAAATGACACCGGCAACATAGTGCATGACAAAAAAGCCGATGAGTACTTTCCACCAGGCTATGTCCAGAATAAGCATGGGTAGCACAATCCAGATCATTGCATAAATAACCTTGGTTATCAACAGCACGCTCCAATTGATAACCGGGTTAGGAAACTTGCGATATGCCAGACGACGCCTGGTATAGCTGTACATTTGTTTGAAATCTGAAACGATCGCCCAATTAAATGTGAGCAGGCCGTAGAGAAAAATAGAATAATAATGTTGAAATCTGTGAAATCTGCGCCATTTACTGTGTTTTGAAAACCTCATCAGTCCGCCATTTTCCAAATCCTCATCGTGCTCGTGGATATTGGTATATGTATGATGAAGCACATTGTGCTGCACCTGCCAATTATAGACATTCCCAGCCAGGATGTAAATACTGCTCCCCATCAGCTTATTAACCCATTTCTTAGTGGAGAACGAGCCGTGATTGCCGTCGTGCATTACATTCATACCCACTCCGGCCATACCCACGCCCATAACTACAGTAAGCAAAAGGTTAGACCAGTTAGGCAGATTGAGCGTCAGGATCAGGAAATAGGGCGCAAGAAAAATGCTGAACATGACGATGGATTTGGAATACAATCGCCAGTTACCTGTCTTCTTCAGCTTGTTCTCTTTGAAGTAGTTGTTGACTCTCTGATTGACCGTCCGGAAAAAGTTAGAGGGATCTTTTCTTGAGAATTTAACCAGATTTTCGTCCATATTTGGGATTTATGCCTGCAAATATAACGGAATATCTCGCTTAATAATATGGAGCTATTCACTTATGTGAAAATTTTAAGAGGAGAAAAAAATGCTGTGGAAAAGGTAAATAAAGTGCTTGCAGCTAACAGATTCAGATTAGGAAGAAGAATTCAGCTATTTTTGAAAGCTGTGGACCGGTTATTATGGATGCAGAAATAATATATCGCTATTTCCCTGAGCTGAACCCGAGGCAAAAGAAACAATTTGCCATGCTGGGGGAACTCTATCAGGACTGGAATCAAAAGATCAATGTGGTTTCGAGGAAAGACATCGATGAGCTTTACTTACGCCATGTGCTGCACTCTCTGGCCATTGCCAGGGTCATCCGGTTTGCGCCCGGGTCCAAAGTGCTTGATGTAGGTACCGGCGGAGGTTTTCCCGGCATTCCCCTTGCTATACTTTTTCCGGATACAGCGTTCACCCTGGTTGATTCTGTTGGCAAGAAAATTAAAGTGGTTGAACAGGTTGTCCTGGGTCTTGAACTAAATAATGTACAGTCCATCAACACACGTGTAGAAGATTTGTCAGGTGATTATGATTACGTGGTCAGCAGGGCCGTAGCTGCCATGCCTACGTTTGTCCGATGGGTCAAAGGTAAATTCAGAAAGCTTTCTCCATTTCCCAATAAGGGTATATACTATTTGAAAGGCGGGGATCTGCAGGATGAGTTAAAAGAGTTTCCTAAGAGGCAAATCACACCTCTTAACGACTATTACGATGAAGCGTTCTTTGATACAAAGTCAGTAGTCTTTGTACCAGTCTCAGAGATCAAATCGTTTAAATAGCATACATCTGAAGGAAGGCGAAACGACATTTCCGGGAATATTTCACCATGTAATTCCAAAAGTTTTTCAGTGAAAATCCTTTATGGCGCTTCTGTCCGATAGATTCAAAATCCTTATGCATAGCTTTTTAGATAGGGGTTTCTAATACAAATTTACCAAAAATTTACAATAAATTAACGTTAAATTTACATTATAATTGCAGTCCTCTTATGTTGAACGGAAAGAATAGCGCAATATTACAGTCCAAAAATTCTAATGAGTTTGCATTTCTGCTGGTGAAGAGGTTCTGAAATTGAGCCTGGAGCTACCGAATCTAGTCGATAGAAAACTTAACATTTACGGTACTGCTTACCTTGATCTTTTGAAAATCCACATCGATCGGGCTGTCCATTTCGGCCTTGGCCGACATTTCCATGGCATAGGCCCTTGGCTGGTCGTACATAATCCCGGTATTGAGGTCAGATATATATAAAGCCTTGCCTAAAGATTGACCCAGAGGTTCAAGCATAGATTGGGCCTGTTTCCGCGCCTGACGGACCGCCTGCTTTCTCAACGCCAATTCCAACTGGTCTAGTTCACTTAACTCGGCATTCTGAAATTGAATGTTAGAGATACCGATGGATTCCAGGCCCTGGATGACCTCCCCTGCACTGAGTGCTGTATAGGTCAGAATGGTATAAGCCTTGGATTTCAGAACCCCGGTCTTACGCAGGAAATAATCTTTAAAATTGCTTCCCAGATCAGCCAGGAAAAGCTGCTTCTCTGTATCAAGGCCCAAAGCTTCGAGTTTTGATTTCATCCTGTTTTCCAATTCCTCTACAGAGGTGCGGTCCTTAGTATCCGATTCCTGAATAAGGACTGATAAATAGATCCTATCCGGCACCACCAGGGTGTCTACAGTAGCATTGGTTTCCAGATAAGCCTGGTCTAAAAAGTTTTTGTTCTGGCCATAAATACCACTTATCGCAGAAATCATCAGAATGGAGAGGATGTAGTTTTTCATTACTATGAATTATGAGTTTGCCAAAATTATATTTTCAAACATTACGTCCCAAATAAGAACGCGTAAACAATACCTCTTTTAGAGTAAAGTACTCTAGTAGTTGAGCCAGAAATACAGGGCAATCAAATTATTTTTTGCTCATATTAATGTATTTAAACATACCAGGTCTATTTTCAGGACGAACCTGATAACCAAATTTCATGTAAAAAGACTCGGTGTCTCTGGCAGCCATCAATCCCACAAAAGCGCCCTTAGGGGCATGGTTTTTCAGATAGTGCTCTACGTGTTCCATCAGTAAGCGACCCAGTCCCTTTTTCTGGTGGTCGGGAAGCACGATCAGGTCCTGAACGTAAAAATAGATCGCTCCATCACCGATAACCCGGGCCATCCCAACAGGCTGACCATCCATAAGAGCACAAACCGAGTATAAATCGCCTGATAAGGCTCTTTTGACCTGGCCGGGGCTAACTTCAGACCAGTTTGTGCTGCCCCGGAGAAATAGATATTCAGCCGTTTCTATAGGCCTTTCTTCAATTCTATATCCGGGTGCCTTCATGATCAGGAAAGGATTTGGAGCAGTAAGGTAAAGTCCTTAAAATTTAAGTTTAAGGCCCGATGATTCGGAAGACATCGAACCGGTTGCATCCAGGAAATCCTTCTTGAATTTTACAGGTACGGCATTCCAGCTATCGTAGAAATTGCCATTGATGTAGTATCGTTCACTGGAAGCGCTGAGGCCTGAAGTAGACATCAGGGCATAGTAGTTGACCGGGGGTTCTTCACCGGCCCGGTCTCCATGCATAACCAGTTCCAGCACTCCGTCGCCATCCACATCGTACTGGATCCAGTTTAATTCCAGGATACGATTATAGGTGCCGTCTACCATCATATCTTCTATTTGCTCATTAAAATGGGCAATAATGGTATTTGCATTCGGGTGATCTTTCAAGACGGCTAGATATAAGGGCTGCACCATAACGGCTTCTGAGCCTATGGCCAGGTATTTTTTTACCTCCTGGTGCTGGTATTCCAGCAGATATTTGATCAAAAGTTCATCTACCAGTATATAATCTGTTTTACCTTCCAGTAACAACTCAAGATTGTGCTGATCGCTTTTACCGGGAAGAATGGTCAGGCCCGGAAGGGTGTAAATAGAGCTCCCATAAGCATAACCGCTGACCACAGAGATCTTTTTATTTTTGAGATCGCTAAGTGATTTCGCACTCACATCGCTCCCCACCAGCCCTACCAATATGAGCCTGTTTTCCAAATAGGGTTCAGAATACAATAAGTACGACTCCCTGTCGGCAGATTTCCAGAGTGCAGCACTGCCGTCATACGCACCCTCAACGATACCATCAAGTACGTCGCCGAATTCTATGATCCGGGTATCCGCGGCTATATCACTTCTCTTAAGCGCTTCATGAACTAATTCAATGGCCACGGCCTTTTCTCCTTCACGGTCTGTAAAGGGTGGCCATATATCAGAAGCCAATACGATGTCCGAGCTTTGGGCGATAACAAACAAGTGGCTCAGGCAGAAAATAAATGTAATGATCAGTCTCATTTTCAGCTATAGAATTATTGTACAACCAATTCTGCAAGAGGGGATTTCCTAAAGCTACGAAAAGATAGTCATAATGCTTATATTTAATCGGTTGATAGCAAATCCTTAACTCATGAAAAGAAAAGCCGTTTTACTCTGGATACTTGGGATTTTTACAATACTTACAGGTTTTGGTCAGGACTACAAGGCCCTTGAAGGCAGATGGAATATGAAAATAGAATTTCAGGGTAAGGAAATGCCGTCCTGGTTGGAGATCAGGCATTCCGGACATAAAACACTGGTAGGAAGATTTGTTTTTGCCTTTGGTAGTGCCCGACCCGTGGCCGAGTTTGCCTATCAGGGTAATCAATTCAGCTTTGAGATACCCCCGCAATGGGAACCAGGGAATCAGAACATGAAATTCAAGGGCCGGAAGGAAGGTGAAATTCTGAAAGGCACCATGACCTATACCGATGGAAAGACATACCCCTGGACGGCAGAAAAGGCACCAGAACTTCCATACGATGAAGATCCGCAATGGGGAGAGACCATTGCCCTTTTTAACGGAAAGGATCTGAGCGGCTGGAAACTGGATGGCCCCAAACCCTGGCTGGTTGAAGATGGATTACTGAAATGTCCGGGCCAGGTATCCAATCTCATCAGTGAACAAAAATTCAAGAATTTTAAGCTTCATACAGAATTCCGGATTCCCGAGGGAAGCAACAGTGGAATATACCTGCGGGGCCGTTACGAAGTGCAAATTCTCGATAGCTATGGAAACGCGCCTTCGGATATTGAATTCGGCGGGGTATACGGATTTCTGACACCTAATCAAATGGCGGCCAAACCGCCCGGGGAATGGCAGACTTATGATATTATCCTAATCGGACGGAGGGTTACCGTCATCGCTAACGGTACGCCGGTAATCATTGATCAGACCATACCAGGCATGACCGGAGGGGCCATAGATAATGACGAAGCAGAGCCCGGTCCTTTTATGCTTCAGGGCGATCACGGAGCTGTGGAGTTTCGGGTCTTTGATGTCACCCCCTTGGAGTAGAGCAGGAGTAGCTCATGTGGGTCCGAAGGGTGATCAGTCCACTTTTTCATGAAATATTTACCTGTCCGTCTCTTCCGGTAAGGTATCTATTGTGATCTTTTTATGTTGAGGAAAGGACTTCTTATCTGGTACCAGAACGACTGTTTTCCTTCCCCGGTAAATTCTTCCAACCCGTAATTGATCTCGTGTACCGGCTTATAGCGAAAGGTGCCGAATAGCCTGTCCCATAAAATAAAAACAGTCCCGTAATTACTATCCGTGAACTGCTGGTCCTGTTCGTGATGGACCTTGTGATAATTTGGGGTCATTAGAAGCCAGCCAAAAACGCCATCTACCCATCTGGGGAATTTAAGGCTGCTGTGTTGAAGGAACATCATAACGAGCAATAGAAACAGGAATATATTCATCGATAAGATATCCAGTCCGAATACT
>JBPEXP010000117.1:0-2282 GCA_052031475.1 Flavobacteriaceae bacterium
AAATTGATGAAATAATTGTAAGTATCAGCCCTGAACACTGGATAGACTAACTCTTTTAGATGGCTTAAAACAGCCATTTAGGGTATATCTGCCACAACTGTGTGTCCACAATCTGCTTTTAGAATAAAGCTATTAATGAGGCAGATAGTCTTTGACCAACCCGTATATAAAAGTGCCCAAGACTGCCGCAGCTATAACAATAAGCATACTTAATACACCTGTTCCCACCAGTACGAACATGGGTCCCGGGCAAGCTCCTGCAAGGGCCCATCCAAGTCCGAATACAGATCCGCCTATAAGATATCGAGCAAATACTTTATCCTTGGGAGGCAGCTCAATAACCTGGTCTTCAATACTTTTTACGCGAAATTTCTTTATCAGCCAGACGGCGATGACCCCGACAATGACCGCAGATCCAATGATGCCATACATATGAAAGGACTGAAATTTGAACATTTCGTAAATCCGATACCAGCTAACCGCTTCAGATTTTACTAGTACGATTCCGAAAAATATTCCGAGAAGTAAAAATTTTATGTATTTCATCAGCCGAAAATTATAGGGATAAGAAAATGTGTCATAATCAATCCGCCCAGAAAGAATCCTATCACGGCTATAAGTGAAGGTATCTGTAGATTACTGAGGCCGGTAATAGCGTGTCCTGAGGTGCATCCACCTGCGTAGCGGGTACCAAATCCCACCAGGAATCCCCCACCAATTAGTATGGCCAATCCTTTAAGACTCAGTACATACTCCCAGCTATAGATTTCGGGAGGAAGCAGGGAGTGCCCGGCATTGGAAAAGTTCAACGCTGCTAGATCGTTTACGGTTTTTTGATTTAAGTCGATGACACTGGCATCAGAAAGATAGTGCACGGCAATAAATCCGCCAATGACAGTACCCAGTACCACGGTGAGGTTCCACAGCTGATTGCGCCAATTGAAGCGAAAGAATTCGCAATACTTGCCTCCACCCCCTATGCTGCACAGGGTTCGGAGATTTGAGGACATTCCGAAGGTTTTGCCGAAATAAATCAGCATGATCATGACTAAGCTGATCAGTGGCCCGGAAACATACCAGGGCCAGGGTTGTAAAATAGCATCCATTTTAATTGTTTATGCTGCAAAGGTAGTTTATGTATTGATCTGTGAATGTAATATTTATTACACCTAATGAGAATACAGGTTTATTGAGAAATGAGAAGGCTAGCTTATTGACGTTGGTAAACTTCGCTTTGAAAGCCCGGCAGATCTTCGTTGGAAGCGTTGGTAAGTGTGTCTCCATCAAGGGTGAAGAGTACTGAGGAGAATCCGCGGAATAGTGTAAGTTGATTGCCTTGCAGCAGCCAGCTTCCGGAACTGTCGGAACTGGTGCCGGAACAGTTGATTATGAATAATCCGCCTGTTATAGTAGTGATCGAAAGGTTTTCAATGGTAGAACTCCAGCTGCCGTCTTCATCAATGACAATAGTACCGGCAGCACATGGAAGTTCTGCCAATATATTACCGGTAGGATTACCATCCATGTCGATGTCCTGAGGTGGGTTTATATTTAATTCGACCAGTTGCCAGGTACCCACAGCCGGACTAGGTTCCTGTTCACCACCACCGTTATCATCCGAAGAACACGACCAATAAAGGAGAAGAAGCAATAGCGGTAAGACTATTCTTATCTTTTTCATAGTAATCGGAAGTTATCTAGCTAATATACTATTATTCTAGTTATTGGCTACTAGAAAGGAAAGCAGGAGAAAAACATCATATTTGGGAACATTCTATAAAAAGCATCGTCTTTTAGAATAATTAGCTGGCAAAAAGGCAGAAAATGTGTGTTTCTGTTTAGAGGCCTGAAAGATTGATTATATTTGAATGATATATCAATAGTATAAATATCAATGAAAAATACTTCTGTAAATGAGCGATTAGAGCAGGTGCTTTTCTACACCCTCGAAAAGTCGATAAAATCATACCGCCAATTTGCCCAGAGGCGGATCAACAAACTGGACAGAGATATCACCATCGATCAGTGGCTCACATTGAAGACCTTGGATGATCATCCCGGTATTGCACAAAAGGAAATTGCCAGTCGGGTTTTCAAAGACCAGGCCTCCATCACCAGGATCATTGACGCTCTGGTACAAAAGGGCTATTTACAAAGAAAGGACCACGAACAGGACAGGCGACGTTTCAGTCTGGTGCTGAGTCCGCTAGGTGAAATGGTCTTGGCCGAACTGGATCCCATCATCAAAGAAAACCGCAATACAGCGTTGCAGGGTCTGAGTA
>JBPEXP010000118.1:0-5833 GCA_052031475.1 Flavobacteriaceae bacterium
TTGGCGTAGGCAATAGCCTCGTTGATCACTCTCCTCTGAGCTTCGAGACAGGCCGCTGCTAATTTGATTCGTCCTATGTTCAGAGCATTTAGGGCGATTTTGAACCCGTTACCTCTTTCAGACAGCATATTTTCTACCGGCACCTTGGTCTCACTGAAGAATACCTGCCTTGTTGAGGAGGAGTGGATCCCAAGTTTCTTTTCTTCTTCACCCAGACTTATTCCGTTCTCGGGATCATTTTCTACAATAAAACCGGTGATGTTCTTATCGTCTTCAATTCTTGCGAATACGATAAAGAGATCGCAGAATCCCGCATTGGAGATCCACATTTTCTGACCGCTGATCAGGTAGTGCTTACCGTCTTTAGACAGAACGGCCTTGGTCTTACCCGAATTGGCGTCAGATCCGGCACCTGGTTCCGTAAGGCAGTAGGCACCAAACCATTCGCCGGAAGCGAGCTTAGGTACGTATTTCTTTTTCTGCTCCTCTGTGCCATAAAGTGTAATTGGCATAGTACCAATACCGGTATGGGCACCAAAGGCCGTACTGAAAGATCCAGTGGCTCCTGAAATATAATCGCAAACCAGCATGGTGGAAACAAATCCCATACCCATACCGCCGTATTCTTCCGGTACCGCAACGCTCAGGAAGCCCATTTCTCCAGCTTTACGCATACATTCTTCTGTATAAGCGTAATCTTTCTGCTCAAATCGCTCCCAATGCGCCCACAGCTCCCGGTCTACAAATTCCTTGGTGCTTTCCCTCATCATTTTTTGTTCTTCATTGAGGTCTTCCAGCGTAAATACATCTTCACTGCTGGTCTCTTTGACCAGGAATTGTCCTCCGCGGATTAGATCTTTATTGATGGTTTCAGTACTCATGGTATAATATTATTATTAAGATTTAGTTTAAGAATTCATAGATGCCTGCAGCACCCTGCCCGGTCCCCACGCACATGGTCACCAGGCCGTACTTACCTTCCATTTTCCTCTTCCGCATCTCATCGAAAAGCTGAACGGAAAGCTTAGCTCCGGTACATCCAAGCGGGTGGCCCAGTGCTATGGCACCCCCATTTACATTGACGATCTCCTGGTTGAGACCCAATTCCCTGATCACGGCAAGCGATTGAGAGGCAAATGCCTCGTTAAGTTCAATTAGCTCCAGATCTTTTAATTCAAGACCGGCTTGCTTTAAAGCCTTGGGTACTGCCTTCACCGGTCCTATTCCCATGATCCTGGGCTCCACACCGGCAGCGGCGTAATTTACCAAGCGGGCTATGGGTTCCAGCTTCAGTTCCTTGACCATCTCTTCGCTCATGACCAGTACAAAGGCCGCACCGTCTGAGGTCTGTGATGAATTACCGGCAGTTACACTGCCACCTGCGGCAAATACAGGTTTAAGTTTGGCCAATGCTTCCAGGGAGGTATTTTTTCTGGGTCCCTCATCCTGCTTGACCGTATAGGTGGTGGTTTCCTTTTTCCCCGAACCACCTACAAAAGTGTATTCTACTTCAATAGGAACGATCTGTTCATCAAAACGACCATTTTCCTGAGCCTTCAGAGCTTTCATGTGCGAGTGGTAAGCGAACTCGTCCTGATCTTCCCTGGAAACTTTGAATTGTTTGGCTACGGCTTCGGCTGTCAGACCCATTCCCCAATAATAATCTTCATTCCCTTCTTTTGCCGTCTGGTAATCAGGCGTTGGCTTATAGCCGCCCATAGGAATATAGCTCATGCTTTCTGCTCCGCCTGCAATAATGCAATCAGCCATTCCGGACTGGATCTTGGCCGTGGCAATGCCGATGGTTTCGAGGCCTGAGGCACAGTAACGATTGACAGTCACCCCCGGCACATCTTCGATCTCCAGTCCCATCAGTGATATGAGTCGGGCCATGTTAAGCCCTTGTTCTGCTTCCGGCATGGCATTTCCTACAATGACGTCGTCAATGCGTTTCTTGTCCAGCTCCGGTATTTGGCCCATCATGTAATCAATGGTTTCTGCAGCCAGTTCGTCCGGCCGCTTAAAACGGAACAGGCCTCTTGGGGCTTTTCCCACGGCGGTTCTGTATGCTTTTACTATATAGGCTGTCTTCATGTCTTAGTTTCTTAGGGGTTTTCCAGTTTTAAGCATATGTTGGATCCTCTCCAGGGTTTTTCTTTCGGTGCAAAGAGAAAGGAAGGCCTCACGCTCCAAGTCTAACAAATATTGTTCACTTACATAGCTGGCTTCGGAAAGGTCTCCACCGGCCATTACATAGGCGAGTTTGTCTGCAATTTTCTTATCGTGCTCAGAGATATAATGAGCAGCCTCCATAGAATCTGTACCAACCAGGAACATACCCAGGGCTTGCTTCCCTAAAACCTTTACGTCTTTACGACGAACCGGTTGTGTATATCCGGCTTCCGCCATCAGTTGGGCATAGGCTTTTGCTGTGGCGATCTGCCTGTCTTTGTTGACCACTACGATGTCTTTTCCGTGTTGCATAATGCCCAGATCGAAGGCTTCATAGGCCGAAGTGGATACTTTGGCCATTCCTATGGTGAGGAAATATTCCTGAAGGACGTTGAGCTCCACATCGTTCTTCCTGAAAGTATCGGATGCACGCAGGGCCATTTCTTTGGAGCCCCCTCCGCCCGGAATGACTCCCACGCCAAATTCTACCAGCCCGATATAAGTTTCAGCTGCCGCTACGATCTTATCAGCATGAAGTGACAACTCACATCCACCACCCAGGCACATACCATGTGGCGCTGAAATAGTAGGAATGGCTGAATAACGCATGCGCATCATGGTGTCCTGGAACATTTTTACCGCCATGTTCAGCTCGTCGTATTCCTGTTCCACGGCCATCATAAAGATCATACCGATATTAGCACCTACGGAAAAATTAGCGGCCTGGTTTCCTACTACAAGGGCTTGGAAATCCTTCTCCGCCAGATCAATTCCTTTGTTTAACCCGGCCAGAACATCACCATCAATGGTATTCATTTTAGACCGGAATTCTACATTGAGAACGCCATCTCCAAGGTCCTGAATGACCACGCCTTTATTCTTGAAAACTTCTTTGGTTTCCCGGATGTTGTCGAGAATGATAAATGCATCCTGACCGGGAACCTTTTTCATTTCTTTTGCCGGGATATCATAATAATAAGTAGCGCCCTCTTGTACGGTATAAAATGAAGAGGCGCCGCTAGCTTTCAGATCAGCTATCCAATCTGCCGGTTTTTGACCTACGGACTCAATGAGTTCCAGACCTTTTTCAAGGCCAATGGCATCCCAGATCTGAAAAGGGCCGTGCTCCCAGCCAAATCCGGCCTTCATGGCATCGTCTATTTTGTAAAGCTCATCCGCTATTTCAGGGATCCGGTGAGTGACATAGGCGAAGAGCGCACCAAAACTTTTGCGGTAAAATTCTCCGGCTTTGTCTTTGCCCGAGACCAGAATCGGGAAGCGGTCAATGACGTTATCAATATTTTTTGTCAGTTCCAGGGTAGGGAAGGAGGCTTTTTTCCTGGAACGGTAATCCATCGTATCCAGGTCCAGGGTGAGGATCTCACTTTTACCATCCTTACCGCTGACCTTTTTGTAGAAACCCTGTCCGGATTTACTTCCCAACCATTGGTTTTCCACCATCGTCTGGATAAAGTCAGGTAGTTCAAACAGCTGATGCCTCTCATCATCCTTACAGTTCTCATGGATCCCATTGGCCACGTGTACCAGGGTGTCCAGGCCAACCACATCTACGGTCCTGAATGTAGCAGACTTGGGCCTGCCTATGACCGGGCCGGTAAGTTTATCCACTTCTTCAACGGTCATATTCAATTCCTTGACCATGTGAAAAAGGCTTTGGATGCTGAAAATCCCGATACGGTTACCTATAAATGCAGGTGTGTCCTTGGCGACCACGGAGGTTTTGCCCAGGAATTTTTCCCCGTAGGAATTAAGAAATTCCAGGATCTCGGGTTTGGTCTTGGGTCCCGGGATAATTTCAAACAACTTCAGGTAGCGCGGGGGGTTAAAAAAGTGCGTTCCGCAGAAGTGTTGCTGAAAATCATCAGACCGGCCTTCACTCATAAAACTGATCGGGATCCCCGACGTATTGGAGGTGATCAGTGTGCCCGGCTTTCTGTGTTTCTCCAGCTGTTCAAATACCTGCTGTTTGATATCAAGTCGTTCAACAACCACTTCAATGATCCAGTCTACCTCTGAAACCCCTGAAATATCGTCTTCGAGGTTTCCTGTGCTAATCCGGCTGGCAAACTTGGTATGATAGATCGGTGATGGTTTGGATTTCAGAGCGGCGGCAAGGGACGAATCGACAATTCGATTTCTCACCACCCGGTCTTTCAGGCTCAGACCTTTGGCTTTTTCGGCATCGTTTAATTCTCTGGGAACGATGTCCAGCAGCAGCACCTGAACGCCAATATTGGCAAAGTGGCAGGCAATGCCACTTCCCATAATGCCCGATCCAATTACTGCAACTTTTTTAATGTGTTTGTTCATTCACTTAGGGAGTTATTCTGAGGTATTTCGATTATAGATCTTTTTCTCACCGATCAATTGGTTGACGGTATCCACAACGCGGAAAAAACTATCGAGATCTTCCTTGGAAGTATGCGCCCTGACTACTTCATTGAAGCGCAAAACCACATCTTTGGAGTCTTTTCTCTTTTCCAGTCCAAAGTCGGTCAGATGGATGAGTACGCCTCTGCCGTCATCCGGATTGGGACGTCTTTCTATGAGGCCCTTTTCCTCCATACTTTTCAAAATCCGGCTCAAACTGGTGGCTTCCATACCCATTTTGGGTCCCAGGGAAGTAGAAGGAGTTCCGGTCTTAGGGTCGATGCTTAGCAGGGTAAAGCCTACGGCCATGGTGGCACCAAAGTGCTTGGCCTCTTCATTGTACATTCTGGCGACGGCCTGCCAGGTGGCCCTGAGTGCATAATCTATGGTTATCTCCTTCATCGGACGTTGTTTGGTAGCCAAAGATAAGAAAATTTATTATGCATGCATAATAAATTTGATGAAAAATAAATAGGCTTGCAAGGGGAGGGAAGTGGTTGATTACGCCTAGTAAGAAGTTCTAATACCCGTATATATCGTTGTACAGGGCTATGTACTTTTCCTTAATGATCTTTCTCCTCAATTTCATGGTCGGTGTCAGGTGCCCGTCGTCTACAGACCAGACGTCCGGTGTTAGTCTGAACTGCTTGACCTTCTCCCATTTGGCGAAGTCTGAATTGGCCTTGTCTATTTCTTCCTGATACATTTCCAGGACTTTTGGGTTGAGGACGATGTCCGAATTCTGACCATAGCTGATGTTGTTTTTTTCAGCCCATTCAAAAAGGTACTCGTAATTGGGTTGGATAAGGGCCGCCGGCATTTTTTCACCCTCTCCAACTACCATGATCTGTTCGATAAAAGGAGATTGTTTGAATCGGTTCTCCAAAAGTTGAGGAGCCACATATTTGCCTCCCGAGGTCTTAAACATCTGTTTCTTGCGATCTGTGATCTTGAGAAATCCGTCGGCATCTATCTCGCCGATGTCGCCTGTGTGAAAATAGCCGTCCTTTAATACTTCTGCCGTCAGTTCCGGATCCTTGTAGTACCCGATCATTACCTGTGGCCCCTTTACACATATTTCTCCATCGTCAGCGATCTTCACGGTGGTACGCCCAATAGGTTTCCCCACGGTTCCGATCCTGAAGCCACCGTTGCGCATGTCGTTTACGGAAATTACAGGTGAGGTTTCGGTAAGACCGTAACCCTCCATGACACCCATTTCGGCTGCATTAAATATCCGGGCCAGACGGGGTTGTAAAGCAGCACTTCC
>JBPEXP010000119.1:0-3696 GCA_052031475.1 Flavobacteriaceae bacterium
CTGATAAGATTGGATCCATGAAGGTCTCCCGATGCTTCACCTGCGATGATGTAGTACTTCATGGAATGGATTTTTGATGATCAGGCTATTTTAAAATAGAGGATGATAAATGCAGTTAACAAGGTAGCGATCAAAACGCCCCTGGCCCGGTGATCCCGCCTGATTTTCAGGAAGCCAAAAAATGCCACCAGATTCAGAATTGCACCCAGAGCCAGTAAACTCCCCAGGTGATCCTGCTGAATGGCAGCCTGGAGTGTTTCGCTTATACCCAAATCGGAAAATAAGACAATATACAGGAGGGTGCCAATACTATTGGCTATGATTCCTACTATAAAGCCTATCAGGATTTCTTTCTTTTTATTCATTTAATTTCCAGCTGTTTAAATTCTGAATAGCGTGGTGGGCGGTCAGGTCAAATTGTGTGGGGACCACTGAGACAAATCCATTAGCCAGGGCCCATTCATCCGTATCCTCACCCTGATCCTGCAATTCAAACTCCCCTGTAAGCCAGTAGTAATCCTTGCCCATCGGATTGGTGCGTTTGTCAAATTTCTCTCTCCAGTTGGCCTTTGCCTGTCGGCATATTTTTATACCCCTGATCTCGTCAGAATTGGTCTTGGGGATATTTACATTAAGCACTACTCCTTTTGGGATACCCTTATCCAAAGCCTCTTTAACGATTTTTTTGACACTTTCCTCGGATGGTCTGAAATCGGCTTCCCAGGAATAATCACAAAGGGAAAATCCTATGGCGGGAACTCCTTCGATTCCCGCTTCAATGGCCGCGCTCATGGTTCCGGAATAGATGACATTGATAGAAGAATTAGAACCGTGGTTGATCCCACTCACACAGATATCGGGCTTTCTGCCCAGAATTTCCTGCAATGCCAGTTTGACACAATCTGCCGGAGTGCCGCTGCAACTGTATTCCTCCCTGGCAGTGTTGTCGCCGGGCATCCGGATGCGTTGAACATAGAGTGTGGTATCCAGCGTAATAGCATGGCCCATGCCGGATTGCGGGTTATCCGGAGCCACTACGACCACTTCGCCGATTTCCTTCATATACCTGATGAGTGCCCTGAGCCCGGGGGCGGTAATTCCGTCATCATTGGTGACCAGAATCAAGGGTTTTGGCATGGAATATACTTTATAGGGCAAAAATACGTTTTTAAATGTGTTATTCCTTAAGGAAGCCAGGGCAGTTAGCCCTGATCGGTGAATGACATGTGCAAAAGTCCTGCTTATCTATGGTAAAAACTGCCTAAAGGCAAAGAATATCGGCTTTTCCACGAAGATTTAACCGGCTGTTTAACAAAAAATTAATGGCAGAAGCAGAGGCACTGGCATGGTTTTTTCAGTATATTAGGGAACTCATATGGAAAAAAGAATCCTTCAAAATTTGTATTCGTATTCAGCTGCTTTGAAAGAATGCAAATTTTGAGAAAAAAAACATGTACATGAAAAGGAATTTTGGGCTTGGATTTTTAGTGATCATCATCGCAGTTGCCTCGTGTAGCTTCACCAGCAAATCATTTGAAACGAACGATAAGGACAAGTTACTGCTAGACCTGATCACTTATGTTTTAGAAAGGGGCCACTACGAACCCAAGGATATTAACGACGACTTCTCGGCCAATGTCTTTGAGGATTTCATCGATATAATTGATCCCACCAAAAGATATTTCCTGGCTGATGATATCATGGAATTTGAACAGTATAAATTCCAACTGGACGACCAGATAAAAAATACGGATATCACTTTCTTCAACCTGGTACACCGAAGGTTGATGGAACGAATGAACGATGCAAAATCCATTTATAAAGTAGTTCTGGATGAGCCTTTCGACTATTCAGCGAATGAATCTATAGATGTCAACTACGATGAGGTTGAATTCGCAGATTCAGACAAGGAATTAATGGAAAGATGGAGGCTGCAATTAAAGTACGCTACTATCAGCACTTATGACTCCAAGATCAAAGACGAAATTCAAAAGGCAAAACAAGATCCGCAGTATACAAAAAAGTCGAATACAGTACTTGAGCAGGAAGCTCGCACATCTACCAGAAAGACTCTGGATGAATTCTTCGATTTTGTAGATGATCTGGAACGCAAAGACTGGTTTGTTCAGTACATCAATACCATCGTAGACGAATTTGACCCGCACACCTATTATTTTGCCCCGGACGATAAGGATAAGTTTGATATTAGCATGTCCGGAAAGTTCGAAGGTATCGGTGCCAGACTGCAGAAGAAACCCGAAGGAGCAAAAATTGTAGAGATTATTTCCGGTGGTCCCGTATGGCGCGACCGTCGACTGGAAGTAGGCGACGAGATCCTGAAGGTGGGTCAGGATGGCGAAGCCCCGGTAAACATCGTGGGTATGCGCCTTGATGATGCTATCAAACTGATCAAAGGTCCTAAAGGTACCATCGTGGATCTCACAGTACGCAAAGTAGATGGTACGATTGAAGAAATTTCCATTACACGCGATGTAGTGGAGTTGGAAGAGTCTTATGCCAAATCGGCGACCGTGACCAAGGATCTCAATAAGTTCGGACTGATCCACCTTCCTAAATTCTATGTAGATTTTGAAGATTACTCCGAAAGAAATGCGGCCACCGATGTGGCCAATGAAGTAGAGCGTCTTAAGCAGGAAGGTATCGAAGGATTGGTGCTCGATCTCAGAGATAACGGAGGTGGTTCATTGAAAACCGTAGTTGAGATGGCCGGATTGTTCATTAAGGACGGACCCATTGTTCAGGTGAGGTCTTCAGGAAAAGATAAGGATGTTTACGAAGACAAGGATGAACGCATTCAGTGGGACGGACCCCTGGTTATCCTGGTCAACGAATTGTCTGCATCAGCTTCGGAAATTCTTGCAGCGGCCATGCAGGATTACAAAAGGGCCATCGTCATTGGCAGTCAGCAAACTTTCGGTAAGGGAACTGTACAGAATGTCATCCCGCTTGAAAATATTGTAAGAAGTAACGAATACGGCGATTTAGGGGCCATTAAACTTACTACCCAGAAATTCTATCGCATCAACGGAGGTTCTACTCAGTTGGAAGGTGTAAAAAGTGATGTAGTGGTTCCGGACCGCTACAGCTACATAGACCTGGGCGAAAGAGACCAGCGAAACCCGCTGGGATGGGATAAGATCACTCCTGCAGATTACGAGCTTTGGGATGGCTATATAGATTATGAAGCCACTATTGCCAACAGCAATAAAAGAATGGCTTCCAATCCACAGATCAAACTGATCGAGGAGAATGCGAAATGGCTCAAGCAGCAGCAAGACAGAACATCTGTCAGCCTCAATTATGACCTCTATAAAAAGGAGGAAAAACAGAACCGCGAAAAGTCTGAGTATTTCGATAAAATTTCGGACTACGATTCACAGCTGACCTTCGAGTCACTAAGATATGAAGCAGAACTCTTTACTAAAGATCCCGTTTTAAGGGAGAAAAGAGATCGCTGGCATCAAGACCTGGCAAAGGATGTCTATGTTGAAGAAGCAATCAATGTATTGCAGGATCTGAAGATCAACAATATTAAAAAAGGCAAACTGGCCAGTGTAAAAGGATAAAATGCTCCGGTGGAGTATTGAACTACCCTATTCGGCAGAATAGGGTTTTTATTTTACGGGACTTAAATCCTGTTTGCATTCAAATGAAAAAACTCTCAAGTGAAGCCCC
>JBPEXP010000012.1:0-7179 GCA_052031475.1 Flavobacteriaceae bacterium
ATTTGTAGTAGGCAGGGTTGGAAGTTCGCACCTCCCTGCTCCAATCATAAGAGAAACCCAGCTTATCCAGCTGCTCCCTGTATCTTTTGATATTGGCTTCCGTCGTTATGGCCGGGTGCTGACCGGTTTGGATGGCATATTGTTCGGCCGGCAATCCAAATGAATCAAAGCCCATGGGATGGAGCACATTAAACCCCTTGTGCCGCTTATATCGGGCGTAGATATCGCTGGCGATATATCCCAGCGGATGCCCTACATGCAGTCCGGCACCGGAGGGATAAGGGAACATGTCCAGAACGTAATACTTGGTTTTGGCCGTGTCTTGCGCGGCTTTGAAAGTTTGGTTCCGGGACCAGTATTCCTGCCATTTAGATTCTATTTCGCGGAATTTATAGCTCATTATGCCACAGTAATTTCGATAATGCGCAAAAATAAGTTTATTCGATTTACTTTCCTATTTTTACACATTCAATAGCCCTATGAGCAGATCCTTCGAACGCTATCAGAAGCGCAAGCTGGTTTCCTCTTATTTTTCAGTGGTTCTGAGTATCGGACTGGTTTTATTCCTGCTCGGGATCCTGGGTCTCCTCGTTCTGAATACCAGGAAACTCGCCGATCACTTTAAAGAGCAGATCACCATTTCCGTATTCCTTAAAGACAGCGCTAAGCAGGTAGAAGTAGATCAATTACAAAAGAGCCTGGTCATGGCAGAGTACACCAAGTCTGCCACCTATGTATCCAAAGAAGAAGCAGCCGAACAGCACAGTGAGGACATCGGAGAAAACTTTATCGAATTCCTGGGTTTTAATCCATTGAAAAATTCCATCGATGTACAGTTGAACGCCGATTATGTGAGTACGGAGCAAATTGAGGAAATCGCTGAAGAGATCGCTTCCAGGAATTTTGTGGATGAGGTGAGCTATGATAAACCCCTGATCGCCCTGCTAACCGAAAATGTCCAGAATATTAGTTTCTGGATCCTCATAGCCAGTGCTGTGTTTACAGTGATCGCCGTGCTGCTGATCAACTCGTCCATCAGGCTTTCCATTTATTCCAAACGATTTATCATAAAGACAATGCAGATGGTGGGTGCGACCAAGATGTTTATCCGGCGACCCTTTATATGGACCAATATCAAACTGGGTATGCTGGGTGCCGCCCTCGCCCTGATTACCCTGGGCGGACTGCTCTACTATCTGAACGAAAATTTTCCCGAACTCAACCTCTTACAGGATCCGCTGATCCTGGCCGTACTATTTGGAGGTGTTCTGCTTTTGGGAATTCTTATTTCTTTGATCAGCACCTACTTTGCCACCCAGCGTTTTCTAAACCTTAGGACAGACGATTTATATTATTAAATTTGCAGCATGGGTAAAAAGCAGAAATCGGGCAATCAGCCAAGCCCCGAATTCATATTTCAAAAGAGGAATTATGTGTTTATGTTCATCGGCCTGGCCTTCATTGCCCTGGGATTTATCCTGATGAGCGGCGGAGGCAGCGATGATCCCGAAGTTTTTAACCCTGATATCTTCAATTTCAGAAGGATCAGACTGGCCCCTACCCTGGTACTGATAGGTTTGGGTATAGAAGTTTATGCCATACTCCTGAATCCCCATAAGAATAAGAAAAGCTAATTGGAAGTCTTAGACGCTATCATTCTGGGAATAGTACAGGGCTTGACCGAGTTTTTGCCTGTTTCCTCAAGCGGCCATCTGGAATTGGGTAAGGCAATACTAGGGGATGATTCTGTACCCCAGGAAAGCCTGCTCTTTACCGTGGTCCTCCACTTTGCCACCGCTTTGAGCACTCTGGTAGTCTTCAGAAAAGAAGTTCTCGACATTTTTAAAGGACTGTTTCAATTCAAGTGGAACGAAGAATGCCAGTTCTCGGTAAAGATCCTGATCTCTATGGTCCCAGCCGTGCTGGTAGGCCTTTTCCTGGAAGAGCAACTCGAATTACTTTTTGGCGGAATGGTACAGCTGGTGGGGCTTATGTTAATCATTACAGCCCTGTTGCTTTACTTCGCGGACAAGGCTCGCGATACGGAAAACCAGGTTTCATACAGAAATGCACTGGTCATAGGCATCGCTCAGGCCATCGCCATACTTCCCGGCATCTCCAGAAGCGGGGCAACCATCAGCACCTCCGTGCTTTTAGGAGTTGACAAGAGCAGGGCGGCTCGTTTTTCTTTCCTGATGGTCGTGCCTCTGATCTTTGGTAAGATCGGTAAAGATATTCTCAGCGGAGACCTCAGCTTTCAGGCCGAGGGCATTACAGCCATGTCTGCCGGCTTTGCAGCAGCCTTTCTTGCAGGATTGGCAGCATGCACCTGGATGATCAGACTGGTAAGAAATAGCAAGCTGACGTATTTTGCCGTCTATTGCCTGATCGTGGGACTGATTGCGCTGACGTACAAGTACTGGACCTGATCCTTTATTATTCATTATTTATTATTGATTATTCATTGTTAAATTGAGTGGTTCATTGGCAATTGGCAATTGGAGATTGGAGATTGGATATTGTTGAAGCGAAGCGTAGACCAGATAGTTTGCGAAGCAATACTTTCCGGGAAATTGGAGATTGCTTGCCCCCAAAAGAATGACTCTGTCGGGTCCGCCCCCGCCAGAATGACCCTGTCGGGCTGGCGGATGATCGTTCGGACGAGCTAGCGACAAAGCTTTAGCGACGGCGGGGAGATTGGAAATTGGAAGTTATCTACTCTATTAAAATCTAGTCAAGTTTAGAATCTCCAATATCTAATTACTAATTTCCAATCATTAATTCCAATCAATAATCAGTAATCAATAATTTTAATTGTACACCAAGGAAGAATTTCTGGAAGGCCAGGTCCTGCTGATAGACAAACCACTTGAATGGTCCTCATTTGATGCGGTCAACGCTGTAAAGTGGGCCATCAAGAGAAAGTTTGGACTGAAGAAGATCAAGGTAGGTCATGCTGGAACCCTGGACCCGCTGGCCAGCGGACTGCTTGTAATCTGTACCGGAAGGGCTACCAAAAAAATTCAACAGATCCAGTCGTTGGAGAAAGAGTATACCGGCACCATGACCCTGGGGGCAACCACCCCTTCTTATGATATGGAAACAGAAATTGACCAGGTATTTGGTCTGGAAAAGATCAGTGAGCAGCAAATCCTGGAAGCCACCAAAAATTTCATCGGCACAATCTCACAAAAACCTCCGTTATATTCAGCTGTCAGGCGAGAAGGTAAAAGACTTTATGAATACGCCCGGGCTGGTAAAGCGGTGGAAATAAATGCCCGCGAAGTCCATATTTCTGAATTTGAGATTACAGCCCAGAATCTACCTGAAGTAGAATTCAGAGTAGTATGCAGCAAAGGAACCTATATCCGCTCACTTGCCCATGATTTCGGGCTCCGGCTGGGATGTGGCGCCTACTTATCTGCTTTGAGAAGAACCAAAATAGGCCCTTATAACGTAAATAAAGCACTGCACCCGAAGAAATTCGGGTCTTTGCTGGCCACTGATGGGGAAGGATCCTGATCGTAAAATTCATATCCCTTATTTTCAGTAGCTTAGCATAATAATTAGGCCAAATATTGGTTAAGTATATGATGGATTTGAACAGACGTCAACTTTCTGCCCTCATTACCTTCTTTTCACTTTCTATTATTGTGTTGTTATTGTATACAATTCATTTGGATTCGGAGGAGAAGGAGGAGTACATCATTGAAATGAGTCTGGCCGACGAAGACATCATCGAGCTTTTAAAAGAAGAGGAGCAACGGCTTCAGGAATTGGCAGAATCAGAACCCATTAAGAGCCACATGGCCAGTAATGAAACGGCCAAACCAAGTATTGGCAACCCGGAGCCACTTAAAACACTTGAGGAATTAATGGAGGAACAGGAGTCTTCCAAGGATTTTCTCAATGACGAATCCGGTTACGAAGCCAATCTTAAAGAGCTGATCAAACTGCGTGAAGAACGAAAGCAGAAACTGGGAGAGCAGGATGCCAACAAAAAAGAGTACACCACTGCGCTTTTAAAGCGAAAAACCTCTGTCTCCTATTCCCTGGTTGGCAGGAATAACTACGAATTACCGCCGCCCATTTATACCTGTCTGGAGGGAGGCACCGTGGTGATCAATATCAAAGTAGATGAACTGGGCTATGTTACAGAGGCCGATTTCAACAATAAAAGTTCCAACACAAACGATTGGTGCCTGGTGGAAAACGCCATCACCTATGCATATAGGGCGCGCTTTGACAACTCCGATAAAGCTTCGCAAATTGGTACGATCACCTACATTTTCCAGAGCAAATAGCATGTCTTCATGCGAAAAACTTACCTATCTTTACTGGTCTATTGAAGCTTGTCTATATGAGCAAACACAGATGCGGCTGGTGTGTAGGTGACGATCTCTACGAATCATATCACGACAAAGAATGGGGTGTACCCGTCAAGGACGATGCTACCTTATTTGAATTTCTTATTCTGGAAACTTTCCAGGCAGGATTGAGTTGGATCACCATTCTGAGGAAGAGAGAAAATTTCAGAAAGGCTTTTGACCAGTTCGATTATCGCAGCATCGCCCAATATGGCGAAGACAAGATCGAATCACTGCTTCAGGATGCAGGTATCATTCGCAACAGGCTAAAGATCAGGGCTACGGTGACCAACGCTCAGGCTTTTATGAAGGTTCAGGAAGAATTTGGCAGTTTCAGTCAATATATATGGAAATTCGTAGACGGTAAGCCCATAAAGAATCGCATCAGGGACCACAGAGAGTGTCCGGCCAGTACCGAACTGTCCGATAAGATCAGCAAGGATCTCAAAAGCAGGGGGTTTAAGTTTGTTGGAAGCACAGTGGTTTATGCCCACATGCAGGCTACCGGCATGGTAAACGATCATGAAATAAGTTGTTTCAGATATGATGAGGTATAGTTTAATTTGTTTATTGGTTTGTATGATATCTTCTGCTTCCGCCCAGGATAAGTACAAATATGAGAGGGAATACAGGATCAAAAAAAGTCAATTTCCGGAAGCGGCCCATGCATTGATCCAGCAATATCTCGAGGATGCCAGGAGGATCCGCTTCTACAGGGAAACGGACAGTGCCAAAGTGAGCTTTGAAGCCAAATTTAAGCAGGGGCGTCTGCACTACAGTGTAGAATTCAATCAGGAAGGTGAGCTGGAAGACGTGGAAATCCTGATCAAGGAGGTGGATATCCCCAATGAAAGTTTTAATAAAATAACGGAATATCTGGAAACCGGATTCACCAAATACAGAATTCGCAGAATACAACAACAATATCCCGTTTCAAAGGACGAAACTATCCAGAAAACATTGAATGACGCCTTTCAAAATCTCATATTGCCTACAATCAGGTATGAATTGATAGTGGCCGGAAAAAAGGAGAATGGATTCGAAGATTTTGAGATCTTGTTTGACGCAGATGGTGGTTTCCTGCAAAGTAGAAAATCCCTGCCGGCAAACTATGACCATATCCTTTACTAATAAGCGGTTTGTCTGGCCCTTTCTGTTCCTTGCTAATTTCCTGTTCTCTCAGGAAGACGTAACCGTCTTCTGGCAACCTCAGATAAGTGTAAACTACAAGGTAGTTGGCGATTACTCCCACAACTTTTATGTGACCAACAGAAATTTTGTCTACAGGGAAAGCGACCTGGTCCTGGATGTGAGGCAACTAGACCTGGGGCATTTCTCCAAACTACAAGTAAGGGACAATCACAGTCTGAGTGCCGGTATCATGTGGAGGGGATCCAATTTATTTGACGGTAACAGGGTGAACGAAGTTCGTTTGACAACACAGTACAACATTACCTCTTCACCTTTCAAATGGCGCTATGGACACCGATTCAGGGCAGAACAACGAATTTTTAACGGCCTGTCTACCGTTCATCGATTCAGGTACAGACTGGCGATAGATTTTCCGCTGCAAGGCGAAAAACTGGATATCGGTGAGGCTTTTTCAGTGCTGGGGGCAGAACCCATCCTGAGTGTCGCCAATAACGAAGAACCCGTTCACAGCTTTCGATTAAGAAGTGGTATAGGCTGGAAGTATTCCCCGAGGTCTACTCTTCAATTTGTCTTGGAATACAGGCTGGTCAATTATACCAGGCGCACTAATCATGTCTTGCTGGTTGAAACTTCACTGGATCTCGGATTTTAGATTGAGCACATACTCCTCCCTGGATATTTCTTCGGCTCCCATACTCTTTAAATGATCAGTATAAACCTGGCAATCGATCATCTGATAATCCCTTAATAACAAGTCCCTGGCGAGGCAGATGAGTGCAAATTTAGAGGCGTTGTCCACGCGGCTGAACATGCTTTCTCCACAAAAAACGTGGCCGAGATCCACACCGTAGAGACCACCTACTAATTGTTTACCTTCCCACACTTCATAAGACGTAGCCATTCCCCTCTTGTGTAGTGTTTTATAGGCATTTTTCATCGCAGGCGTGATCCACGTCCCCTCCTGGCCTTTTCGGCTAATTTGGGCACAAGCGCTGAGTACCTGGTCAAAGCATTGATTGATGGTAATATTAAACCGTTTCTCCCTGATGATCTTATTCATGCTTTTGGAGATCCTGATTTTGGAGGGAAAGAGCACCATCCTCGGGTCTGGCGACCACCAGAGTATCAAAGAATCCTCGTTGAACCACGGAAATATGCCATTCCTGTAAGCCAGCACAAGACGATCCGGATCTAAATCCCCTCCAACGGCTAGAAGGCCTTCGGCACTGGCCGACTCAACCGGAGGGAATTCCAGTTTTTCCGTGAGGAATACAATGGGGCTCTGCTTCTTTTCCAAACTTTATGCTTTACTGCAAAAATACGAAAGAGACCTAGACCAAAAGAAGCCCGACCACGTAAATGGCCGTACCTAAAAACATAAATAGCAAGGTATAGGGCAGGATTTCTTTGGCCTTCAGCTTGGTGATTCCCAACAGTGGTAGAGCCCAGAAGGGTTGCAGCATGTTGGTGATCTGGTCGCCATAGGCAAGGGCCATAACGGCTTTCGGAAGGGGTACATTCAGCTGAAGCGCCGATTCTAATACGAGCGGCCCCTGTACGGCCCATTGTCCTCCTCCGCTGGGCACAAAAATGTTTACAAGACCTCCGCTAAAAAATGTAAAGATGGGCAGGGTGGTTTCGTTGGCAATAGAGACAAAAA
>JBPEXP010000120.1:0-1983 GCA_052031475.1 Flavobacteriaceae bacterium
GCCTTTAAGGCGAGAGGGAACTGCAAAGGAGGTAGCCGATCTGGTGGCATATCTGGCTTCGGACGAATCTTCCTTTATAACAGGTAATAATATTGACATAAACGGCGGTCTGGCCTTTAGCTAGATCATCGCACTTCAAAATAAGAGGGGATTAAAATGAAAAAGGTAGTAACATTTGGTGAGATTATGTTAAGACTGGCACCTCCCGGATTTTTGAGATTTTCTCAGGCTAACAGCTTTGATGTCATCTATGGCGGGGGTGAGTCCAATGTAGCAGTATCGCTGGCTAATTATGGAGTGCCTGTGGATTTTGTAACCCGATTGCCGGACAATGATATTGGACACTGCGCCCTGATGGAAATGCGTAAAAGAGGGGTTGGTACCGATAAAATTATCTTCGGCGGAGATCGTTTGGGGATCTATTTCCTTGAGACGGGTGCAGTAAGCCGGGGCAGTAAAGTGGTCTATGACCGAGCCCATTCGGCCATGGCCGAAATAGAGAAGGGAATGGTCGACTGGAATTCAGTTTTTGAAGGGGTTGAATGGTTTCACTGGACAGGAATCACCCCGGCCATTTCACAGGGAGCCGCAGACGCCTGCCTGGAGGCTGTGAAAACCGCCAGCGATAAGGGAATAACTATTTCTACAGACCTGAATTATCGCGCCAAGCTGTGGAAATACGGGGGCGATCGGGAAGCCATCATGTCTGAATTAACTTCTTATTGCGACATCGTCCTGGGAAACGAAGAAGATGCTGAAAAACACTTCGGGATAAAACCAGAAGGATTGGATATTACCACACAAGGAGAACACGTAAAGGCAGAGGCCTTTCTCTCTGTGTGTCAGCAGATGATGAAACGTTTTCCAAAAGCAAAAAAGGTAATAACAACATTAAGGGGTTCACTCTCAGCTTCTCACAACACCTGGGCTGGGGTGCTGTACGATGGTAAAACCATGTTTAAATCACCCGAATATCAGATTACCCACATCGTAGACCGGGTAGGAGGGGGAGATTCCTTTATGGGCGGATTGATCTACGGACTGCTGAAATATCCTGAAGATGACCAGAACGCCTTGAATTTTGCAGTGGCAGCTTCCTGCCTGAAACACACCATTAAAGGAGACGCCAACCTGGTTACGGTATCCGAAGTTGAGAAACTCATGGGGGGAGATGCCTCAGGAAGGGTAGCTCGCTAAAATATTAAACAGAAGACAATGGCACAATATACCAGGCTTCAAGTTGTTCGTACCATGGAAGAAACCGGGATGGTTCCATTATTTTATCATCCGGACATTGATAGGGGCAAAGCAGTCCTATCTGCCTGTTACCGAGGCGGTGCAAGGCTGCTGGAGTTTACTGCCAGAGGTGATTTTGCTCATGAGGTATTTGCTGAATTGACCCGATATGCAATTGAAGAACTTCCAGGAATGATTATGGGGGTAGGTTCGATTACAGATGCTGCTTCTGCATCGCTGTTTATGCAGCTGGGGGCCAATTTTATTGTGACGCCTTCTCTGCGAGAAGATATTGCTGTGGTGTGTAATAGACGTAAAGTTTTGTGGTCACCAGGATGCGGTTCACTAACCGAGATTAACAGGGCTGAAGAACTGGGATGTGAAATAGTTAAACTTTTTCCAGGATCTACTTATGGACCCGGATTTGTAAAGGCTATTAAAGGGCCACAGCCATGGACCAGTGTGATGCCCACAGGCGGAGTAAGCACAGAAGAATCAAACCTGAAAGCCTGGTTTGATTCAGGAGTTACCTGTGTGGGTATGGGTTCCAAGCTCATCAGCAAAGATGTTGTTCAGAATGAAGACTACCAGAAGCTGGAAGACCTGGTGAGGGAAACACTTCAAACCATCAAACGTATTCGTGATTAAGCCATTCAATTAATATTGATCTTCATTAGGCAGTAGTCCAGACTATCTGCCGCATTAGAAGAACAGAAAGATGTCAACCGAATCAAAAAAATCAATGCT
>JBPEXP010000121.1:0-2072 GCA_052031475.1 Flavobacteriaceae bacterium
AAAGTTGTCCATCTATGGGTATCAGATGTCCCGGATTCAGTTAATAATCTGTGGACTACGGTTTCAATTAGATCGATCAATTTCATATCAATGGGCTTTTATCAGTTTGTTCAAGCTTATCGGTTTTGGGAAATACCACTATACTGCAATTGGCCAAACTTCATCAATTCTGCACCAGGCAGCCGCTATAGTGGGAATAGTCTGTACTTTCTCTGCAATTCTTTCCTCTATAACCTGATTAAACAAGTCCTTGTTCATGGGTTTCAGCAGAAAGTCGGAAAACTTGTACAAGGCAGCATCCATGGCAAATTGCGGTCTGGTGGAGTTCAATACCACCTGGCAGGGAACATCTAGCTGGTCTAAAAGTTCAAAACCATTCATCTGGGGCATTTCTATATCAAGGAAAAGGAGATCCGGTTTCAGTTCGCGAATCCGTTCCAGTCCTTCTTTTGGATTAAAGCAGACTCCCAAAAATTCCAGGTTGGGATGGCTTTTGACAAGGTTGGAAGTGATGAGAGCCTGCATGGGGGAATCGTCAATGATCAGTGTTTTGAGTTTCATAGTTAGTGGGGGTTGTCTGTAAGAAGAGAACAAGGCCAACAGCCAGATTCCCGTAAATAACGATCATCGGTCTTATATTCTCGTTGTAATTCACAATTTTCCCTATTTTACATGCTCGCAGGAAGTAGCTATCCTATATAAAATTGAATTTCAGATACATAATTGGCTGTTTCACATCATATTAATTGTAAATAGCAATTTTATCGGGATATTCGTGTCGTTCATAGATTGAAGCTTCCTTCGTCTTTTTTTGGAGCCATTCGTCGTGCTGATCAAATGATTAAGGATTTTTATTGTTATTTAGATATATTGATAAAATGACCCTGATGAAAAAACTCTTACCTACCACATCATTAATAGCTCTCTGGAGTGTGGCATTATTGGGCCCGGTTTCCGGATTTGCTCAATGCGACATCTTCAAGAGTGAGATAGACGGCGTATTACAGTATACCGAAGAGATTCAGAATGTGATCAACCAGGTGGAAACCCATGCTGAAAGTGCTGCTTTTGCAGCCAGCTACAGCGAGGCCAAGTCACATGCGCACAAAGCGCAGATCTTTGCCGGAGAAGTATTGGGTTCTGCTTATGAAGCCGTGAATATGGCTGCCGAAGCCCAGCACTACTCAGGTAGCTGCACGAAAGATGAAGTGAAAAGCTATGCGATAGATGCCGAAAAATATGCCATAGACGCAAGAGATTTTGCCGATGTAGCTTATACGAACGCCAAAAAAGCAAACGGAGCCAGGAGTCTTGGCGATGTGCGCTACTTTATGAGAAAATCACTGGATGCTGCAAGAGAGGCTCAAAAATCAGCCGATGCCGCTCTGTATGCCGCTTCCGATGCCCGATACAGCTGCGATCACCAGAGTGCGACCGCAGGTGGGGGTAACGAATAACACCACTAGGAATCAAATCGAGTCCTTGACCGCAGCGAAAGCTGCGGTTTTTTTATTGCTTTTCAAACAACAAACCTCGTACGCGGCCTGTATAGGCTCTTACCCCCGTGATCTCTCCAGCCTCATTCCTGGTGAAGATTACTTGTCCACCCGGACTCTTGAATACATCCTTTTTTATAGTTTCAAAAGGAAAGGATCCGAATTTAAAATGGCGGCCCATGAGTTTTCCGTCCTCTACGTAATTTTCGTACTCGGATTTTAGCTCATCACTGTAAAAAGTACCTGTATACTGTTGCAAGTCTAATGATTCTGCATCAGCCGGATCATAAGGTTCAAATTCAGTAACATCACCATCCTCCTCACTTACCTTCATCATTATCTGGTTGTCCTTTTTCAAAAATTCAACTTCCACATAAATTGGGGTGTCCTTCATTTGAAACTTATTAAAGCTCAACGGCAATAAGGGAGTTTCATTCCATGCGGCCCTGAAATAACGCAGGGTGTCGTTTCGAACATAGATTTTTCTTGCCAGCAAATCAGACTCGCTCCAGAAATGACCTTCAAACTGGCTCAAATGTTCAGGAGTAAGATCCATATACGTCCTTTCCGGCTCTT
>JBPEXP010000122.1:0-2692 GCA_052031475.1 Flavobacteriaceae bacterium
TCACTTCAATCCCGCAAATGACGTAATTGAATCCTTCTGTGGTTGGAAACAAAGGGATCCCATGCGCTTTGGTGCTTACAAGAATCGGATTCGCATTAATCCCTGCATATCGGAGCATGGAAGTAAGCATCAGGTTTATATCGGCCACATTTCCGGTACCTTCTTTATAGGCGTTTTTTACCCCTTTCTCACAACCCACGCCATTGTGACCATTCCAGGTTATTTTGCTTTTGACGTATTGGAAGATCTTGGCTGCTTTTTCATTTTCACCGGTTACGCCTTCCAATAAGAGATCCAGGTCCTTGTCAAAGTAGTTGGTCTTATTCAACTCCTGGCCAAAACTGGAATAGTCATAGATGGTTTTCGCCACGTCTTCCCACGTCTGGCTGTAGAATCGATAGGGTGAATTTGGAAACTGAGTGGACGACAACTCAAACTTGATAGCCGAACGATAATTATTGATATTGTCCGTAAAATCTTCTTCTTCCATCGAAGGAAGGTTCTGTGCTGAAATATCATAGATATTCTCCTTGAATTCCAGCACTCCCGTGGAGCTCTTGACCCGTCCGGTAAACCTTGTCTGATCATTGGTTCTATAAGTGACATTGATCTTGCGATTAGAAGAACGCTGATCAAAGCGCATCGGATAAAAACCTTTGCTATATCTCTGAAAAATGAAGTATTCAGGAACTTTTAATGTAACATTTACGGAGTTTACCGGTATTCCGTACTGAAATGTGAATTCATCCAGATACCAGAACAAAGGAGAAAGGATCTTGTATTCAATGTCCAGTACACTGCCTTCTTTAACTTCCGGCATGGTAATGGTCACCTTATCCCTGTAATCATTGACTTCTTCTTCGAAGATCCCGTCTTTCTTAAGTTTTTCAGATACCAATTCACCGTCGATCATGTTAAAGGTATATCCCTTAATACCACTGATCTTTTCGCTACCCTGATTTGTTTTGTATAGTGATATGGGCAGCGTAGCCCTGGAAAAGCCCTCTTTAGAATATATCTTGATCCTGTAGTGAACTTCTTTCTGAATATACCAGCCTTCGTCATAGTTGTAGTCAAAATTGACGAACTCACTTTTATGGAGGATGGCTGCCTCAGCATCATTTTCCATGGGATGTTGCTCTTCCTTAACTTCTTCCTCACTTACTTTTCCAAATTTGATATCCCCCCCATAAGCATTGCTTAGAAGGAATAAAACAGCTAAAAATGTCAGTTTTCTCATGTTTAAGTTTTGGTTAGAATTATTCTTGAGTTTTCCAGTCTGGCTATTCGTTTTCTGAAATCTCTGTAATCTTTATAGGCTTCTTTTGGATAGTTGCCTGCATAGTGTGTGAAATGTCGTTCATATTTCAGGCGACCATCGTCAATGATGCTTACAGAAACTTCATATACGCCAAACTCACTTTCCACTTTTTGATCTTCCAATAAAGTCTCCACTACATAGCCTTCGGGTAATGCTATGGTATATTCTATTTCATCTACAAAGCCCCTGTCGAATTTAAAAGCCTGTGTGCGGTTCCTGTAGCGTTTAGGGACGGTGTTTTTTCTGCTGACCAGATTAGGAGCAAAAAGGATTTGATCACCAACCATGGACCCGTAGGCCGGAACCTGAATTTGCAGCTCTTCATTAAAGACTACCTGCTTTCGATCATTAATATGTTCAAAATTGTCAAGGCTCAGATCATTGACATAGGACCACTCTTCTTTGTAAAATTTCTCTCGTTCTTCTTGCTGCATTCTGGCAATGCGGAAGCGTTCGTCATACTGGGCTCCTGTGGATGTAATGTTGATTTTCCCTTGAATACTTCCATCATCAGAAAGTGTGCATTCGGCTTTTGTCTGCAGGAGATTCTCTTCCAGGGCAAAGGCAGGGGTTTTAATGATCTCCCCTCCCTCAGCAGAAATGCGCAATACTTTTCGGCCATCAGTAAAACTACCGTGAAAGTTGGCAGGTTTAATCTGACTGGTGCATTCCAGCCATGCATCGCCATTTTCCAGTGGAATATTCAAAATAGCGTGATTGCCCTGCATGGCTACAAAATCTTCATCCAGGTCCCTGATCTTTTCACCGGCATAAATAATCACATATCGCGAATCAATACCCGCTGCTTTTAATAGGGCTTTAGTATAATTGGTAAGCCCTTTGCAGTCTCCGTATTTTACCCGGTCTACTTCTTCTGCCTCAATAGGCATCCAACCCCCTATACCCAGCTGTACGCTGATATATCTTGTATTGGCCTGTACATATCGATAAATGATATCTATTTTTTCCATGGGATCATCAACACCCTCAACCATATTGCGTACATGGTCAATGGTCTCCTGGCTGATGACATCCCGGTTCACCAATAATTCATCGTGAACCCACTTTCCGAAATCAACCCAGTTGGTGGCCCGGCCGTCTACCCCTTCCAAATGAAATTCTTCAAGTCCAACCCGGACCCGCGGGGCAAATTCTCGTAAAGAGGGCGCCAAATACTCCCTTTTGATTGCTTTGAGGTTTTCTGCCGTGTAAATGTAACCTGTTGATGTTTTCTCAGAACTGATATTGTAATTGCCAAAGTGGTATTCTTTTACTTTATGGTTTAAGCCGGCTGCGATATCAATTTTATATCGGCTTCTCTCCACGCTTGTTCTGTAATCTCCTAAAAAATACCACTGGGGAACAAAGGCA
>JBPEXP010000123.1:0-8807 GCA_052031475.1 Flavobacteriaceae bacterium
CCCGGAAATACATACGCTTTCATTTCAATAGAGTTTGGTGGGGCAAAAATAGGAATAATTCTTTGAGACGGAAGACCGAAGACCGAAGACCGAAGACTGAAAATTGAAAATTGAAAATTGAAAATTGAAAATTGAAAGTTAAAACATCAAATCACCGAATCCACGAATCAACAAATCACCGAATCCACGAATCAACAAATCAACAAATCAACTTCGAATCCGCAAGTTTTATTCTGATTCAGCATCTAACTTTAAACCTGGGGCGGGGTTTGGAGAACCCCATCTTTTGAACCTACCTCAAATCAACGCAGCTTCGTATAAACAAATCAATTATAGTTCGCCGTCCTTGAACCAGCCCGAATACTTCACGTAGTTCTCCGCAATCCGGTCAATTTCTCCGGTGCTCAGTTCCGGACTGATGTCTTTGATCTTTTTCGCCGGCATGCCCGCAAAAATGCTGCCCGCAGGTACATGTGTGCCCTGGGTAAGAACAGCGCCCGCAGCGATGATGCTGTTGCTCTCTACAACACAGTCGTCCATAATTATACTACCCATGCCCACCAGTACGCGGTCATGGATCGTACAACCGTGCACAATGGCACCATGGCCAATGGAAACGTTGTTGCCAATATTAGTGGGCGACTTCTGGTAAGTGCCATGTATGATGGCCCCGTCCTGAACATTGACCTTATTGCCCATTTTTATATAGTGTACATCGCCCCGGATCACCGCATTATACCAAATGCTGCACTGATCGCCCATGCTCACTTCCCCAACAATGGTGGCATTCTCAGCAATAAAACAGTCTTTTCCAATTTGAGGGCTCTTACCGCGGACAGATCGGATCATCTGACAAAGAATTTAGTTTTGGATCCTAATTTATTCAAAAAAAGAAAGTAAATGCCTTTTCCTGGATGCAGAAACAAGCAACTCACTTCCATTTTTAAGCAATACGCTCCCACCTTTGCCTTTTCTGTATTTAACAATGGCATTGAGGTTGACCAGATAAGACTTATGTATGCGAACAAAGGAAAAATCAGCCAGTGAATTCTCGAAGAATTTAAGCGTCTTGCTCACCAAGATCTTTTTATTCTCCAAATAGATCTCTGTATAATTATCATCGGCCTTGCAATAGAGGATATCCGAAACCTTTAAGACCTGGAAACCGTCGAGCTGAGGTATGGTAATCTTGCCCTCCACCTTATGGGGTCCCGTTCTCAGAACTCCCTTCTCAAGCTTCTTTTCTTTTTCTCTGATTTCTGCCACGTAAGCCACAGCCTTGATCAGCTCATCGATGTCTATGGGTTTCATCAGATAATAGGCGGCGTGATGGTTTAAGGCATCCATAGCATATTGATCATAGGCCGTAACAAAGACAATTTCAAAATTCCTTTCAGGAAAATGGTCCAGTAAATCAAAGGCATTTCCAAAGGGCATTTCAACATCCAGGAAAATAACATCCGGATCTTCGCTCTCAATCAATTCCAGAGCCTCGCTTACATTAGAAGCTTCACCTTTGATCTCTACAGTAGGACAATATTTTCCCAGGTAATTACTGAGAATCTCCCTGCTCTGCAACTCATCTTCTACTAATATGGTCTTTAAACGATTCATTTCTTGTTTATCGATATAAGTACCCTGGTGCCGGCCCCATCTTTACTGAGATCGCCTACCTCTACCATGATCTGATCTTTACCCATAGCGTTCAGGATTTCCAATCTCTTTTCGATATTTTTCATTCCGGTTGATTTCTGTTGATTCTGATGTCTGGTTTTGAGCTTAGCAGAAGCTTTTCGGCCTATTCCGTTGTCTTCTACAATTAATACTACTTCATCAGCCGATCTCTTCTCCGCAACAACACGCAGATAGCCCTTGTCTTCTTTGTAGCGAAGTCCATGCCAAACCGCATTTTCAACAAATGGCTGCAGCAGCATGGGCGGAATCTGAAAATCGGACAATTCAGCATCCGGGCTACTCTCCACCTGGTAATCAAACTTATCCGGGAAACGGGAATGTTCCAGTTTAAGGTACAACCTGATCAGTTCAAGTTCCCTGTTCAGCGGTATAAATTCTTCCTCACTATTCTCAAGCACAGACCGCATGAGTTGGGAAAAATCGCTTACATATTTATTCGCGCTTTTTTCGTCGCTTTTGGCGATGTAGCTGTTTACAGAATTCAGGGCGTTGAAGATAAAATGGGGATTCATCTGCGTCCTGAGCGATTTTAATGCCAATAAATTATTGGCCAGCTTTTGCTGCTTATTGCTGCGATAAAAGAAAAAGGCCGCAAGCGCTATTAACCCGATCACCACCAACAGTGAATAGATTACCCACCGCTGCCTACGATTGGTTTCCTCGATCAATTGCTGTTGTGTACTGGCCAGTTCGTACCTGCTTTGAGATAGTTGCCAGTCCTTTTCCAGACTGCTGATCCTGCTTTGTTTCGCGCTTATTTCCCTGCTAAATCGCGCCGCTTGGGCTATAGCTTCTTCCTTTTGTTTGTAGAGGGTATCTACCACGGCCACATATTGCTGATAGGTCTCCAGGGCCTTGCTATAGTCGCCTTTCTCACGATATAATTCCGATAAGCTTCTGGTGGCTTCCTTCTTGGTTTCCAGATCGTTCTCGTCCTCAGACTCCCTGATACTTTCCTGAAGAAAAGAAATAGCCTCATCGTATTTGTCCTGTGCCAGGTAGGCATTAGCTATCTTATAATTAATCCGCTGGCTGGTAATGGTATCTGCAGAAACCGCTTCCCCGGCAGACTCAGCAGCGCCAGCTGGAATGCTCTTCAAAGTTGACAAGCTTTGCTTTCTGAGTTTGATCTCGTCTTCATAGCGATTTTCACGGTTGTAAAAGTCTGCCACTTTCTCCTTCTCCTTTACTGCCCGCTGTGGTGGTTGACTTGCAGCCTGTTCCAGGGAATAGTTGTAGTAGCCCTCTGCTTCCTGAATCCGATCTGCTTGGGCGTACACATCGGCTATTTTCGAGTTCAGATCTGGTATTTTAGGGGTGATACGATTCTTGCGGGCAATCACAAGGCCCTCCTCATAAAAGGCCACAGCCTCCTTAGGCTTTTCAAAACCGGCCTTTACATCTCCCAGATATTCGTAAAGCAGGATGCGCTGGTAAGGCAACATTGACTTGAGGGTCAGCAACGGCTGCAGTACCTGCTCCGCCTCCACATATAATTCACTGATCAGCAGTACCTCTGCAAGCAAAAGTGCTGTTTTGGTGGATTTATAGGTATCAAGTGCACTTTGATAATTGGCAATGGCCAGATCGTACTGCCGGTGATATTGATAGATCTCTCCTAATTTGGTCAATGAAAGGGCCCTTTCTTGCTCCCTTCCCGGTTCATTGACCAAAGCCAGGGCCTGGGCTATGTAATCTATGCTGGTCTCAATATCGGTTTTCTTGAATACGTCAGCCGAGTCTAAATAGACCCTGAAGAGCTTCGGATCATCACTTGTTGTCCTGGTATTAGCCCTTGGTTCGTCCTGGGCAATAGCCTGCAGTCCAAAAGTAAAAGCACATATCAATAACAACAATAAAGACCTCATATCAGGTGATTTTCCCTGTAAACTTAGCGGAATTAAACGGTATCAAAAAATGGGCCAGGGCCTAAAAAAGGCTTAAAAACCTACTGTTTACAGACTTTAATAATACAGGGAACTCATTGCCTAATCCAAAAGGGGTGATGGCTCATCGGCGTTTTTTCTAAAACAAAAGTGCCCCTAATTTGTGGGCTGTAACCTTAAAAAAAATGATATGAAACTACTATTCATTCTTGCAGTAAGCGGATTTCTAAATCTGGTGCCGGCTGGCCTTCATCAGGCCGAGCCTCCTACAGATAATCCTGTAACCCAGGTTAAATCAAAAAAGAACGATTATAAGGTACAGATTGCCCTGCTATTGGATACAAGCAACAGCATGGACGGACTTATCAACCAGGCCAAGGCCCAATTGTGGGACCTGGTCAATGAATTCACCTATGTGCGCTGCGGACAACAGATAAGACCCAGGCTAGAAATTGCCCTTTATCAATACGGCAACAATGACCTGCCATCATCCGAGGGTTATATACAGCAGGTATTGGGTTTTAGCAGTGACCTGGATGAAATTTCCCGAAAACTCTTTTCACTGACCACTAATGGAGGAGAAGAGTTCTGCGGTGAGGTGATCCATACGTCGCTCCGCCAATTAGACTGGGGATCAAACCCGGACTACCTCAGACTGATTTTTATTGCGGGGAACGAACCCTTTACCCAGGGAAAGCTAGACTACCGCGATGCGGTTACACAGGCCAAAGAACAAGACATAGTTGTCAATACCATTTTTTGCGGTAATTATGATCAGGGAGTACAGACTGATTGGCAAAAGGGCGCCTTGATGACCGGGGGTGACTACATGGCTATAGACCACAATCGACAAGTGGTGCACATACATACTCCCTATGACGAAATCATCCTTAAATTGAACAACAGGCTCAATAAAACCTATATAAGCTATGGTCATGCAGGTGCTGCCAGGATGGCCGAACAATCTGCCCAGGACAACAATGCGATGGAACTGGAGGAGGCGGTAGCAGTAAAAAGAGCTGTTAGTAAAAGTTCGGCTTACTACGCCAATTCTTCATGGGACCTGGTGGATGCCTCTGAGACAGATGATTTTGACATCGGTAAAATTGATAGAGAATACCTGCCTTCAGAACTCCGCTCCAAGTCTGATAGCCAGCTTAAGTCTTTGATCTCGGAGAAAAAAGCAGAACGGCAAAAAATCCAGAAGGAGATTCAGGAACTGAACAAGAAACGGCAGCAATTTATTGATGAGAAAAACCGTGAGGAAAAGGGCGAATTAGAGTCGGCTATGCTTCAAGCAATCAAAAGGCAGGCTTCGCGAAAAAATTATAGTTGGATTAAATAAAAGCAAGCTATGAAAGTTCTGCCGGCCAGTCCGGCAGTTCTTTAGTAATTGGCAGCCGGACAGAAACAATCGTAACGGTTCTCTCTTTCAGGACCAAAATCGTAACCGAGCGTAATTTGGTGAAAGCCTCCGTTATCAAGCCTTATGTCACCGCTTTGGTAGGAATAATTATAAGAGAACATAAAGCGCTTGTAATTGATGCCAACAATGGGAGTAAAAAGCTGGAGTCTTTGCTCGCCGAAACTGCCATCGGTTTGAAACTGGGCGCCGTCAAAGGAACGCCGGTAAGAAAGTCCGGCCCAAATCATGGTGTTTTCATTCAGATCTTTATAAACCTTGGCATTGAAATCTACCGTCTCCTCCTCGGTGAATTCCGTCAGTTGGAACAGGATGGAAGGTTCCACGCGCCATGAACTTCGTCCGAAAATATATCCCACCTGAAGGAGATATCGCCTGAGATTGTCAAATTCAATAGCTGTATACAAGTCACGGCCGCTTCCAAGAAGATTCAACACAGTAAAATGGGTATAGAATTCCATATAATTGTAGGAGGCACCTACATCCACATTAAAATACCCTACACTGTTCTTACCCCCCGTGATGATCGGATCCGGAATTACAGATCTGAACTCTGTTTCGTCCAGGCTGCTTTGAATAAATCCTGCGCTCAGGCCAAGTGATAATTGGTTGAGAATCCTGATATCCCCACCAAAAGGCAGGTGATGGGCGTAAGTAACTTTAAGACCCGTCTGACTGTGATAGCCGTTTGCATCGTTAAAAATAATGGCCCCTACACCGCTTCTTGTGTCCGGAATCCTGAAATGAGCGCTAAGTGTCTGCAAACTGGGAGCCTCATCTACACTAAACCATTGTTTTCTGGCGGTAAGTCTTATCTTACCACCTTCACCGATACCGGCCATAGAAGGATGAACCAAATAATAGTTATCCGCCAGGTAATCAAAATACACGGGAAGACCTTCCTGCGCTCTGCTTGTTAAACTTACACAAAGGAGGAAGAGAAGCAGGAGCAGTCTATTTTTCATCTACAATGATTGCGGTAATATTTACAGTTTCTCTCAAATATAAAGTATAACGGTCTAAAGAGAACATTATTATATGTTCAAAAGCTGATAAATAGGTTGTATTTTTGCAGAAATTAGCGACTATGAAAGAGTACCACATTACGGTGATTAAAACACCAAATCCCGCTATATTAAAGTTTGAAAGCAACCATTTTTTGGTTGAAAAGGACAGTTTTGAGTTTAAAAATATCGATGAGGCCAAAAATTCACCCCTGGCCCAGCAGCTCTTTTACCTGCCTTTCATAAAGACTGTTTACATTTCCGGGAATTTTATTGCTCTTGAAAGGTTCGACATTGTAGAATGGGCCGATGTTAAAGACGAAGTAGCCCAGCAATTGGTGGAATATTTAAATTCAGGTGCTCCCATCGTATCGGAAGATAAGGAAAGTAAAACCCTGGCTACCACCGTATATGCCGAGGTAACACCTAATCCGGCCGTTCTCAAATTTGTAGCCAACCGGAAGATCGTACCCGGGATGTTTGAATTCAAAAATATTGACGAAGCAAGGGAGTCCCTTTTGGCTACAGAACTGTTCAAATTTCCTTATGTGAAGGAAGTCTTCCTGGACGAGAATTATATTTCGATCACTAAATACGAAGTTGCTTCCTGGAACGAGATCATGATGGAACTACGTGAATTCATCAGAAATTACCTCTCTGAAGGAAAAGAAGTTGTGTCAGAAAGCGCCCAACCCATAGGAGGTACAGGAGCCAATAAGCCCGATATGTCTTCATTGGATGATGTCTCCAAAGAGATCATCAATATTCTGGATGAATATGTTAAACCGGCTGTTGCCAGTGACGGAGGAAATATCCTTTTCCAGTCCTATGAACCGGACAGTAAAACGGTTAATGTTATACTGCAAGGGGCTTGTAGCGGTTGTCCCTCTTCCACCTATACCCTGAGAAATGGGATAGAGACCATGCTCAAAAACATGCTTGGCGATAAAGTAGAGGAAGTAGTGGCCATCAATGGTTGATTTCACTTCTCCCAGGCGCAAAAATTAATTCGTATTGCTTACCTTTAAACGGAACCATTAATTATATAAACTATGTCCGTATTAAAAGTAATTGAAATACTCGCAAATTCCTCTAAGAGTTGGGAGGATGCTGCTGAAAATGCAGTTGCCGAAGCCGCAAAATCTGTAAACAATATACGCTCTGTCTACATCAACGAGCAAAGTGCCACTGTTAAGAACGGCAAGATTGACAATTACAGGGTGAATGTGAAGATTACCTTTGAGGTGAAATAAGCAATCCGATTGAATACTTAGGCGCCTTATGGCGCCTTTTTTATCTTATCTAAATATTTACAGGTGTGGCGTCTTATATTGTCTGCATTTACCATTGTCTCACTGCTCCACGGCAATGCTCAAAATCCTGATCCTATGTCACATCCCTACACCAATGCACTGATCGATGAATCCAGCCCTTATTTGCTGCAGCATGCACACAACCCGGTAAACTGGTATCCCTGGAAGCCCGAGGTGCTCCATAAAGCTCAGCAGGATAATAAACTGCTGATTATAAGTATCGGCTATGCCGCCTGCCACTGGTGCCATGTAATGGAAGAGGAGTGTTTTGAGAATGAAGCCGTGGCTAAGACGATGAACGCGCACTTTATCAATATTAAAGTAGATCGGGAAGAGCGGCCGGATGTGGATCATATTTATATGGATGCGCTTCAGATGATGTCCGGCCACGGAGGCTGGCCATTGAACATCGTTGCCCTGCCCGATGGAAGGCCTTTCTGGGGAGCTACCTATGTAAGGAAGGATCAATGGATCAGGGCCCTGGAACAATTGGCTGAAATATATCGAAATGAACCTGAAAAACTGGTCCGGTACGCGGAAGACCTATCTGCCGGTATCCGGCAGATCAACCTCATAAAAGACGATGCATCGGCCGAACTCATGCAACTGGACCAATTGGGCGAATTGGTTAAGAACTGGTATCGTTATTTTGACACTAAAAAGGGAGGCTACAACCGTGCCCCTAAATTCATGATGCCGGGTAATCTGGATTTTCTTCTACATTATGCCTGGGAAACAGCAGACCCTGAAATATCGGCCTACGTGGATCTAACACTAACAAAAATGGCCTATGGCGGGATCTTTGACCAGGTTGGCGGCGGTTTTGCACGCTATTCGGTAGATACCAAATGGCATGTACCTCATTTTGAAAAAATGTTGTACGACAATGCATTGCTGACCAGCCTGTACTCCAAAGCTTATGCCCACAGCAAAAATGAACTGTACAAGGAGATTGCACAACGTACTATAGCATTTCTGGTGGAAGAATTAAGGGATAAGGATGGGGGGTTCTATTCCTCACTGGATGCGGACAGTTTGGATGAGCAGGGTGAACTGGAAGAAGGCGCCTTTTACGTATGGACAAAACGAGAATTGAAAGATCTGCTGGGCGAGCACTACGGGCTCATTGAAGATTATTACAATATTAACAGCTATGGCCATTGGGAAAAAGATGTCTATGTGCTTATCCGGGATCAAAGCGACGCTGATTTGGCAGAAAAACATGAAATTTCTATTGATGAGCTAAGGAAGATAGTACGTAGCAGTCGCGAGTTGCTGAAAAAGGCCAGGGCCGAAAGACCCAGACCCCGGCTGGATGACAAGATTCTCTGTTCCTGGAACGGGTTAATGCTGACTGCCTTAACAGATGCCAGCAAATCACTGGGTGAGGCATCCTACCTTGAATATGCCCTGAAACTGGGGATTTTTATTGAAAACAATTTTCTGGCTGAAGACGGCGGGCTGTATCACAATTATAAAGATGGCA
>JBPEXP010000124.1:0-4761 GCA_052031475.1 Flavobacteriaceae bacterium
CACCATCCTTCTCAATGTATTGCCTGTACTCATCCAGGGTAGTAGCGCCAATACATTGAATGTCGCCCCTGGCAAGAGCCGGTTTAAACATATTGGAAGCGTCCAGACTTCCAGTGGCTCCACCTGCTCCTACAATGGTGTGTATTTCATCTATAAAGAGGATGACGTCGTCATTCTTTTCCAACTCATTCATCACCGCCTTCATCCTTTCCTCAAACTGACCCCGGTATTTGGTGCCTGCCACAAGAGAGGCAAGATCCAGGGTAACCAGTCTCTTATTATAGAGAATTCTCGATACTTTTTTATTGATTATCCTAAGCGCTAAACCTTCTGCGATGGCACTTTTACCTACGCCAGGTTCCCCTATGAGGAGTGGATTGTTCTTTTTTCTACGGCTTAGGATCTGTGAAACTCTTTCGATTTCCTTTTCCCTGCCCACCACCGGGTCCAACTTGTTTTCTTCGGCCAACCTGGTCAGGTCACGGCCAAAGTTATCGAGGACAGGTGTCTTGGATTTTTTATTTCCCTTCTGACTTGAAGCCGCGCCAAAGGAACCTTCTTTACCTTCTGCAGGCTCATCAGAATCACTTGGGAATGATTCAGAAGTTGGAGATTCCATATAATCATCTTCGCTGGTGATCATAGATTTAAACTGATCCTTCACGCCGTCATAATCTACTTTGAGCTTATGCAGCAATTTGGTTGTGGGATCATTTTCATTCCTTAGTATGCAAAGCAGCAGATGTGCCGTATTGATGGAAGAACTTTGAAAAAGCTTAGCTTCCAAAAATGTGGTTTTTAGTGCCCTTTCCGCCTGTCTGGTCAGGTGCAGATTTTTTTTGTCTTTCTGTGTGTTTCCCGAACTAGGATTTGCGGGGCTCAGTATTTCCACCTTTCTTCTCAGATGGTCAAGGTCTACATCAAGGGCATCCAAAATGCTGATAGCCTTCCCGTTACCATCTCGAAGGAGGCCAAGCATCAGGTGCTCGGTGCCGATAAAGTCATGGCCGAGCCTTAACGCCTCTTCCTTGCTGTACGCAATTACGTCCTTAACCCTGGGTGAAAAATTATCATCCATAAACAGTCATTAATTCAACAATAAAATTAGTAATTCTAACAATAAGAACGTCAAATACCATACCTATATTCGACAAACATGGTCTAAATGACGAAAAAAACACCGATTTACAAAATAATTAACAGGCGAATTATCAACGAAAATAAGGCCTCCAAGTGTTGATAAATTATATAATAAATTGGGCTCATTTTGGTTCAAAACCCTTGTTTTTACGTATATTGCCCTGATATTTTAACTTCATAAAACAAGGACGAATTATCTATGGCTGAAGGAGAAAAGTTAATTCCTATCAACATTGAGGATGAAATGAAATCGGCTTACATTGACTACTCAATGTCGGTCATTGTGTCACGTGCTCTCCCCGATGTCAGGGATGGCCTCAAACCAGTTCACAGAAGAGTACTTTATGGCATGCACGAATTGGGTGTAAGATCCAACAGTGCCTATAAAAAATCTGCTCGTATCGTCGGTGAGGTACTAGGTAAATATCACCCGCATGGCGATACCTCCGTATACGACACCATGGTCCGGATGGCCCAGGAGTGGAGCTTGCGCTACATGCTTATCGACGGCCAGGGTAACTTTGGATCAGTAGATGGCGACAGTCCGGCTGCGATGAGGTATACCGAAGCGAGGATGCGCAAGATTGCCGATGAGATGCTGTCTGATATTGAAAAAGACACAGTTGATCATCAGTTAAATTTTGATGATTCGCTGCAGGAGCCCAAGGTACTTCCTACCAGAATTCCCAATTTGTTAATCAACGGCGCCTCGGGCATAGCCGTTGGAATGGCTACCAACATGCCACCACACAATCTTTCTGAAGTAGTGGATGGTACCATAGCCTATATTGATAACGATGAGATTGAGATCGATGAATTGATCCAGCACATTAAGGCACCTGACTTTCCGACAGGTGGGATCATCTATGGCTATGATGGAGTAAAAGAGGCCTTCCACACGGGCAGGGGAAGGGTGGTTATGAGAGCCAAGGCCAATTTTGAAGAATCCAACGGACGTGAGGCCATTATCGTGACTGAGATACCCTACCAGGTCAATAAGGCAGATATGATCAAAAAAACTGCCGACCTGATCAATGATAAAAAGATTGAGGGGATCTCTACCATCAGGGATGAATCTGACCGGAAAGGAATGCGCATCGTTTATATTCTCAAAAGAGACGCCATTCCGAACATTGTTCTCAATACACTGTATAAATACACAGCCTTACAATCTTCCTTCAGCGTCAACAATATTGCCCTTGTAAACGGGAGACCGGAACTGCTCAATATCAAACAGCTTATTCAGCACTTTGTGGAGCACAGGCATGAGGTGGTGGTCAGGCGTACGAAATTTGAACTAAAGAAAGCCGAAGACCGGGCCCACATTCTGGAAGGATTAATCATTGCTTCCGATAATATTGACGAGGTTATCCGGATCATCCGCGCTTCTGCCAATGCGGATGAGGCCCGCGAAAATCTCATGGAGAAGTTTGAGCTTACCGAGATACAGGCCAGGGCTATTGTGGATATGAGACTGCGTCAGCTTACCGGACTGGAACAGGACAAGCTTAGAACGGAGTACGAGGAGATCAAGATCACCATAGCAGACCTCAAGGACATTCTCGCCAAGAAGGATCGCCGGATGCAGATCATCAAGGACGAGTTGACCGAGGTAAAAGAAAGATACGGAGACGTAAGACGCTCCCAAATCGATTTTGCAGGCGGCGACCTCAGTATTGAAGACATGATCCCGGACGAGCAGGTGGTTATCACCATTTCTCACGCCGGTTATATAAAGCGTACACCACTCACAGAATACAAAACACAGAACATGGGTGGGGTAGGACAAAAAGCCTCTTCAACCAGGAACGAAGATTTCCTCGAATATCTTTTCGTGGGGACCAATCACCAATACATGCTGTTTTTCACCCAAAAGGGCAAATGCTTCTGGATGCGGGTTTTTGAAATACCTGAAGGCAGCCGAACCTCCAAAGGTCGTGCCATCCAGAATCTGATCAATATAGAACAGGATGATAAAGTAAAGGCCTTCATTTGTACTCAGGATCTGAAGGATGAGGAATATGTAAACAGCCATTATGTAATTATGGCCACTAAGAAAGGGACGGTTAAAAAGACCTCTCTGGAACAGTATTCGAGACCAAGGCAGAATGGTATCATAGCCATCAATATCCGTGAAGATGATGAATTGCTGGAAGCCAAACTCACTACAGGTACCAGCCAGATCTTCCTCGGACTTAAGTCAGGGAAAGCGATCCGTTTTGAAGAGAGCAAGACCCGGCCTATGGGCAGGAATGCCAGTGGCGTTCGCGGAATTACCCTGGCCAATGATCAGGATGAAGTAATCGGTATGATCTCTGTGCATAACTTTGATGAGGAAATTCTTGTTGTTTCTGAGAATGGATATGGAAAGCGCTCCAGTATAGACGACTACCGGATCACCAATCGCGGTGGTAAGGGTGTGAAGACGATCAGTATTACGGATAAAACAGGAGGTCTGGTAGCGATTAAGAATGTTTCGGACATGGATGATTTGATGATCATCAATAAATCTGGTATCGCCATCAGGATGAGTGTTGAGGACCTGCGCACCATGGGTAGGGCTACTCAGGGTGTGAAGCTCATTAATATTAAAGAAAACGATTCTATAGCAGCCGTAGCCAAAGTCATGAAGGAGGAAGACAATCTGGATGATACAGATATCCTGGATATTGAAGTGGATGCAGAAGATGGCATGGACCTTGATGATAGTCCGACAGACGAGAAGAAAAAATAATCTATAATAAACACTATTTCACAAATTTAATTTACTATGAAGACGAAGTTAATAACCATGATAGCCATGGCGGTGTGCCTGGCTGGATATGCGCAGAAAAATGAGATTAAAGCTGCCGAGAAAGCTTTGAAATCAGGTGATGCTGAAACTGCAAAGACTGCATTGGAAGCGGCATCGGGCATGATCAGCTCTGCAGACGAGAGAACACAGGCCCAATATCACCTGACCCGTGGAAACATCTATGCAGACCTGGGTAAAAAAGGAGATGCATCTGCTTTTGATGTAGCTGTAAATAGCTACAACGAGGTAATAAGTATTGAAGAACAAAGCGGTAAAGAACGATATACCGCAGATGCCCAGCAGGCAAAGGCCGCGCTGACATCAGATATTATCAATTCGGCTGTTGAGGACAACAACAATAAGAACTATAAAGAAGCTGCAGCCAAGCTTTATATGGGCTATCAGTTAAGTCCTAATGATACTATTTACCTCTATTATGCGGCAAACAGCGCGGTTAACGGTCAGCATTATGAAGAGGCACTGGCCTATTACGAAGAGCTGAAAGACATTGGCTATGATGGAAGCACCATGGTTTACAAAGCCACCAATGTAGAGACAGGAGAGGTGGAAGAAATGGAGCAATTTCAGAGAGATCTGATGGTGAAGTCCAAGGAGTATAAGGATCCTATTGACGAAAAAACGGAATCTAAAAAAGCGGAAATTATTAAGAACATCGCTTTGATCTACACCCAGCTTGGTCAGGACGACAAGGCACTGCAGGCTTATGCAGATGCCAGGGCCGCTTATCCTGACGATGTGAACCTCATTCTTAATGAGGCCAACCTGCACTACAAATTAGGGGATAAGGAAAAATTTAAGGAATTGAT
>JBPEXP010000125.1:0-2251 GCA_052031475.1 Flavobacteriaceae bacterium
TCACCAACAGTTTCGTAAGCTACAGCATCCTCAGCGGCTATGGCCACCAGATAATAGTTTTCCTGCGTTCCAAATCCGCTTTCATATACACGGTAATGTACTTTAGCTCCCTTATCTGCATAGAACTCCTTAATGGCTTTCATTTTTTCCTTGAGTTTTGCATTGTGTTCTGGAGTAGTACGAACATAATAGAACCTCCTGTAATTCTGTCCTTCGGGAGTCTGGGTGAATCCTTCCGGCATATAGGTGAGGTCTTTATTGAGCATTAAAATGTAGTCGCCGTGAGAAGTATAGCACTTGTCCATGCTTGAGAACATATTGCCAAATTCCTCTTCGCCCATGGCCTCCTGTAAGGTTTTAAAACCATCGTAGTTAATGTCGGACATCGAATTGATAGGCGTTACATAAAGGTAGCGGAAATCATTGGTTGAAGTAGTTATCCAAGACATATCCTGAATATTGTGTTTCTGACAATTCTCAACCAATGCCTTGGCTGCTTTCTCGTACTCCTGAACCATAGAAGGTTTTACGTGATCTTCGTGTACCCAGTACATTTGGGGAGCCTCCTGGGCTACGAGAGCCAAGGGGGCTGCGAAGATTATTCCGAGGATCCAAATTTTTAATTTTCTCATAATGATTGCTTTAAATGTTAATTATTGATTACGAATTACTAATTATTGATTACTGATTACTGATGATTAGAGATTCTTTTCTTTGTAGGTTTATTATTTATATTCTTCATATCAACAAATGACGAATAAACAAATACACACTAAAATTTCAATTTTCCCCTCCTCCTCCGCCTTAGGCGGATACGGAAGGGCAAGCATTTTCAACTTTCAATTTTCAATTTTCCATTCTCAATCATCTACTCCATATTAGGCGGCTCCAGGGTATATCCCAATTGCTGAAGCAGGTCTAACTCATTGTAAAACACATCTTCTCTGTAGATCCTGCCTTCATCGTCAAAATAAAGATGTGAAAGCCCGTTTATCCTGACCTTTTTTCCGGTTGCTGCCATTTCGCCAAATGTCCCGGTATTGGTCCCTTTGCTTTCCCACATAACAAATACCTTGTTCCCCTTTACCTCTGCTTCTTCCAACGAAATTTCCAGGTCGGGGAAAGCGGTAAAGAAAACCTTCATATGGGCCTCCATTTCATTGGGATTCCTCGCCACACTGATGCCATTGAGATTCCTGATGAAATTTTCGGAAACAAGTCCTTCGAATAAATCCAGGTTTTTTTGGTTCCAGCATGAGTCTATCAGCGTGCCCAATTGGTTATTCAACCGTTCTTCCATGGCCACTTCCATCCGCTGCGCCTTTTCCTGACATGAGTACCAGATCAATAAAAGAACCAGTACCGTACAGAGCAAAAATGTAGATTTGGCCTTCATCGCAGAGCAGATTCCTTCAACATACTAATGAATCGTATTTTCGGATGCTTTAAAAGCCGATTTGGACGAACAAACCGGATAAATGTCCGAGGAGCTTATTTGACTTATCAAAGCTCATTTATCGGTCAAAATTTTGTATATTTAGTAGCTTGCTTCCCCCCGCGGCGAAGACCTAACCATCATGACAACCAGTTTGGTAAAGTCCGTCATTGTCATTTCTTGTTCCTTGCTGAACTCCTCCTTTCTTTTTTCTCAGATTATCGATGTCCAGGGTGAAAAATCCTACAAAAAGGTTTTTGTAGACACAGACAATTTTGGACTTTCCTATCTGACGATGCTTGAAGAAGCTTATCCCCATGTATCGGACAACGATCAAAAATTCTCCATGCTCAATGACCTGGCTTATTACTGGCATACCCGAAATCTGAATACCGCCATGGAATTTACCAGGGAAGGCCTGGAATTAAGCCGGGCAGCGGAGAATAGGTTGTGGGAAGGTCGATTCCAGATTACAGAGGGAGCCATCCTACTGAGAATGGAGCAGCTAGACCGGGCACAACGGGTGCTCAATGAGGCCAAAGAAAAAGTCCTGCAGTCTGATCTCCCTTTTGTGTATACCCAATTGGGCTATGTATATGAACGGCGGGGTATGTTGGCCCAGGCGGCAGATTTTGCCATGGAATCGCTCCGTGTGGCAGAAGCCTTTGGTGATACGAAAGCAATTGCCCTGGCGTACAGCGATCTCAGTAATCTCTGCTGGAAACAATCCAAGTTCAGGCAAGGCCTGGAATACGGACTTCGTTCCCTGGAGCTTTTTGAGCAGCGCGGAATCAACGATCTGGATTATGACTTCAC
>JBPEXP010000126.1:0-4642 GCA_052031475.1 Flavobacteriaceae bacterium
GTCTTAGAGCCGCAACCGTGGCACCCCCACTGCTCATACCTGAAAATATGCCTTCTTCTGCAGCCAAACGCTTAGCCATGACCCTGGATTCCTCTTCGCTGACCTCCAGGATTTGATCTACTTTTGCGGGATTAAAGATTTTAGGAAGATATTCCTGAGGCCATTTCCGGATACCCGGAATACTGGAATCATCGGTGGGCTGAACACCTACGATCTGAATGCCCGGATTCATTTCCTTCAAGTAGGTGGATGTGCCCATAATAGTACCTGTAGTTCCCATGGATGAAACAAAATGAGTGATCGCTCCTTCCGTATCCCTCCATATTTCAGGACCTGTGCCTTTGTAATGCGCCTTCCAGTTATCGTCATTGGCAAATTGGTTAAGCATAAAATAACCCTCTTTGGCTACTTTATTCTCGGCATAGTCCCTGGCACCTTCAATCCCGATATCAACCGGTGTTAAAACCACTTTAGCTCCATAGGCTCTCATGGTTTGTACTCTTTCCTTGGTGGCGTTTTCAGGCATGACCAGTTCAATGTCCAGGTCGTAAAGACTGGCAATCATAGCCAGGGCAATACCGGTATTGCCACTGGTAGCTTCTATGAGACGGGTAGATTTTGTAATAGTGCCCCTTTCCAGCGCTGAGCGTATCATGTTGTAGGCAGGCCTGTCTTTAACACTACCGCCCGGATTTTGTCCTTCCAGTTTAAATAAAAGGCGGACATTCTTATTTTTATTCAGGGATTTAGACTCGACTAGTGGCGTATTACCGATCAAGTCCAACACACTCCTAGACATGAGGCATAGTTTTGATCTTGATTTCAGGAGTGTGAAATACCGTGGAATTAGGGGGTACAGATGAAGTGATCCAGGCATTACCTCCAATCACTGAATTTTCGCCTATAACGGTCTCACCTCCCAGAATAGTTGCATTGGCATAGATGGTAACATTGTTCTCAATGGTGGGATGCCGCTTTTTCTTTTGAAGGTTTTTGGTCACATACAATGCACCCAGTGTTACGCCCTGGTAGATCTTTACATGATCCTTGATGACCGCAGTCTCACCTATAACCACTCCCGTAGCGTGATCAATAAAGAAATACTCTCCTATTTGCGCACCCGGATTGATATCCACACCTGTTTGGCGGTGGGCGTACTCGGTCATTAGCCTGGGCACCAGGGGGAAGCCTTTCATATATAATTCGTGGGCTAAGCGGTAGATGGCTATCGCATAAAAGCCCGGATAGGCCATGTAGACCTCTTCTATAGACAGGGAAGCCGGATCGCAGTTTGCGATCTCTTCCGCATCCTTATTGAGCATTTCCAGCACGGAGGGAAGATGTTCCAGGTAATTTTGCCAGATTTTTCCACAGGGTTTATCCACATCCCAGCAGGCCAGTTCGATCAGCACGTCAAATTGTTCCTCCAGCAGGTCCAGGTTCTCGGCAACCGGCGTTTCTATATCAAAAAGGGTCAAAAAGAGGAGATCCGTAAAATCTTCTACTTTTTGTTTGAGCCGGTACCTTAGGTTGGGTTGTTTTTTGTTATCCTTTATTTTGTTGATGATCGACGACTTGTCCATATCTCTGTCTTCTCAATCAAATTTAAATATTATTCAAAAGCAGTAGGGTTCAAAATGGTTAACTTTAGCATAAAATTTCAATAGTGCTTATATGTCTGAAGCCGTTATTAACAAGGAAGTAATTCAATTCCTGAAAGATTTAAAGGCCAACAACAATAGAGATTGGTTTGCAGAAAATAAAAAGCGATTCAAAGCAGTTGAAGCCCAGGCCAAGGGGTTCTATAACAGTTTAAAAGAAGCTTTGAATCAGCATGACGAGATCGAAAAGTTAAAAATGTTCAGGATCTACCGGGACGTTCGGTTTTCAAAGGATAAAACTCCCTACCAGCCGCATTTTGCCGGTTCTTTTGCTCGGGCAGGGGCATCCAGGCGAGGGGGATATTACCTGCGTATCAGACCCGGAGAATCCTTTATAGCAGTTGGATTCTGGCAACCGGAACCCAAAGACCTGCTGAGAATCCGGAAGGAATTTGAAAGAGATGCCTCTGAAATAAGGGAGATCATGGCCGAGCCCGAGTTTGCTGAAATATGGGGCCCCATGGTGGGTGAAGAAGTTAAGACTGCGCCCAAGGGTTTTAATATGGATAGTCCCAATATCGATCTGATCAGGAAGAAGGCATTTATTTTTGTAAGAAATTTTTCAGACAGCCAGGTAGTCCAGGCAGATTTTCTACAGACCGTTAATGATTCCTTCAGGGCCATCAGGCCTTACTTTGATTATATGAGCGAAGTGCTAACTACCAACCTTAACGGGGAATCCTTATTGGACTAGGGATTCAAACTCAAATACCTGGACCTGGTCTTTAAGTCGGTTGATGACCATATTCATCATCCGTTTGTTTAAAGCCGACGAATTGGTGATATAGAGTTCGTATTCGTCCAGGGTAAACTGGCCAATGATCATCCCCTTAAGACTGTTTCTGAATTTGATGTCCTTCTGAATGGCATTCTCTATATATTCCAGCCGTTTAGTGAGGTCTAACTCATAATAGGCATTCTTGTGTTTGCCAACGTAGTTCCTGAATGCAGCCAGTAAAAGGGGGTTTTGAAACTTGATGATGGGGCGAAGGGTTTGGTTCTGGAAGCGTTCCTCATCTGACATATCTCCACTTACCCTTGCAGACGGGATCTCCGGTCTTAAGCCCAGGAGATCGAGTGATCGATTGTTCATCACTGGAAGTTTTCATAAAGTTAAAGAGAATCCTAACTGCCATCGGGCAGAGGATTCCAAATTGTTAACGGGTTTATGAACAGCTTAATTATTTGTGGCGTAGCTGATTAATGCAGACATGGCAGATCGCCGCATCATAACAGTAATACTGTTAATGAAAAAAACCGATGGACCCATCGGTTTTTGTGACCAAACTAACTCAAATTAAGAACATATTGCTTTGAGCACTTTAAAACTACTACAACTGAAACGATCTAGACGTTAAGAAAAATTAAGCTTTGTGTTATCTTTTGGGTAAGAGTTGTTCAATAGGTGGCTCCCACTGCAACAAAAGAGTTTTTTGAATGTATTCTCGGAGCTAATGGTGCGGCCATACAACAGGTAGATCCCAGGTAGAAAAGAGCCAACTCATCCAATTTTCCTATAACTGCGCCCAGCTGAATCTTCTCTGCGAGTTCGATGGTGCCCACTGCAGGCCCTCCCACGATCGACAGATACCAGATTCTGCCATGCTCATCAGTAATGTCTACATTATACCTTTCATTCCTGAAAGCAGGTAGCGAGGGATCCTGTTTATAGATCCAGGGTCTCAAAATCACAAGGTCGCCGGGTATGTGCTGAATCCTGCTGATGGTACCACTAACAGGGGCATGGATCCTGTGGTAGTTCTTATTGTGCAGAAAGACATTGGTAAAGGTGTAGTGCGGTGGTATTTGATCTTCCTCCAAACCAAAAATGGTGTGTACACTGCGTACGTCGCTCTTTACTCTGGATGTACTCATCTGGCCAACCCTGTTTTCATCACAAAGCAATCCTTCACATGGCCAGACCCATGGTTGTGGGTTATCGGGTAAGCTTTTGAACCTCCGGATGAAGAAATCCTGAAAATTTTCAAAGTCTTCTTTTCCTTCCGGCGGAATAAACCCCTCCAGGTAGTTCTTATCCCGGTAGTAATATTTTACATAGGGTTTAATGATCCACTTACTAAAAGGTTTATTGTAATTCTCAGCATATAAAGAAGATATCCTGCGCTGCAATGTACTGGGAAGGCTACCCCATATATTTACCGAAAGGAATTGGTAGAGGTAGGCGCGCCAACTGGGAATCCTGTACACGGTGAAATAGGGATCGGCACTGTGATAAGCAACAGCTTGAAGACTCATCGGGATTAACTTAAGTGAACTACTGTGAATTCCCCGGCCGATGCACAACTGCTGACCTTGATTTCTATAGAGGTTTTTATTTGTTCTTTTTCTGTTGATGTCTCCTTGGGACCCTCTGATACGGAGAGGTGGGAGAAGATAAAGGCGATGAAGATTTTTACGATGGTTTGCATGTGTGTACTTGATTAGGCAGAATAAAACTATTGGATTTATATTCAATGATAAAGTCCTTTAAGAAAAGTTTATTTTAAGCTTAACATTTTTTATAAATCCGAATAAATTATTGTTAAAGCCTGCTACCACTGCATTTGAACTGGAACATTAGCTACTTTTGCGATAGAAAAAAAAGACTATGAGATTTAATACGAGAAAGTGGGTCAGGCCTGAGGATCTCAATGCCAATCAAACTCTTTTTGCCGGTGCGTTGCTCAGTTGGATTAACGAAGAAGCCGTATTGTACAGTATTATTCAGCTGGAGAACCAGAAGGTGGTTACCAAATATATGTCTGAAATAAACTTTTTAAGCACGGCCAGACAGGGCGATATTGTGGAAATAGGCATGGAGGTAGTAAAGTTTGGTAAATCTTCATTGGTTCTAAAATGCGAAGCCCGCAACAAGATGACCCACGAGACACTGTTAACGGTAGATCAGATCATTATGGTAAACCTGGGCGAGAATGGAAAACCCAAGGCACATGGAAAGACCAGGGTGGAATATGTAGAGG
>JBPEXP010000127.1:0-1535 GCA_052031475.1 Flavobacteriaceae bacterium
GCTGAAAATCAGAGGCAGATTTTTTACTTCCTCTGATCCCGCCGGTAGTCCAGAATGAAGTCATAGAATAATTAATAGCCCTCTGTACCACGGAGAAGGAATCATGATCTGTATCCCTGCCTCCGAAACAATCAACGTATTCTTCCCGGAGTGAGGTGCGAATATTGCTCAAATAGTCCGGCGGGAGGATGCAATCAGAATCCACCAACAAGAAATAGTTTCCCGAGGCTTGCCTCATTCCAAAATTTCTGGAATCTCCGGGGCCGCTGTTCGGTTTAAAAAAATACTGCAGAGGAATACGTGAAGCGTACTTATGAGCCAACTCCTTTGAACTTATATCGGAACCATCTTCCACCAAAACCACCTCAAAATTTTCGAGAGTGCTCTGATTTATGAGGCTTTCCAATAATTCCTCCAGCTCATCCGGCCTGTTATATACCGGGACGATCAGCGATAGTCTCAAATCGGCAGGATTCGGATGCTGATGGCCCTCCCCGGACCGGAAGGATTTCATGGACAATGACTATTTTGAGAACTGCTCGATGACTTCCTGACTCACACCTGTGTTGGAAAATCCACCATCGTGGAAGAGGTTCTGCATGGTTACTTTCCTGCTAAGGTCAGAAAAAAGAGAGACGGTGTACAGGGCACAATCGTCTGCCGTTGCATTCCCAAGCGGCGACATTTTGTCCGCATAGCTGATAAAGCCGTCAAATCCCTTCACGCCTTGTCCTGCTGTGGTGGGCGTGGGCGATTGTGAGATTGTGTTCACCCGTACTTTTTTCTCCTTGCCGAAGAAATAACCAAAACTGCGTGCTACTGATTCAAGATAAGCTTTGTTGTCGGCCATGTCATTGTAATCCGGAAAAGTACGCTGGGCTGCCATATAAGTGAGGGCAACAATACTTCCCCATTCGTTCATCGCATCGGCCTTATAAAGCGTCTGTAAGACTTTGTGAAAAGACAAGGCAGAAACATCCCAGCCCTTGGTGGTAAAATCGTAATTTTCATCGGTGTAGGCCCGCCCTTTTCTAACATTTACAGACATTCCGATAGAATGCAGTACAAAATCAAGCTTACCACCTAATATCTTGGTCGATTGGTCCACCAAATTGAGCAGGTCTTCTTCACTGGTGGCATCTGCCGGTATAATTTCCGAACCCGTTTTTTCGGCCAGCGCCTTAATCTGACCCATCCGCATAGCAATTGGGGCATTGGTGAGAACAAAGCTGCCGCCTTCTTCATGAACACGCTCTGCAGTTTTCCAGGCGATTGAATTTTCATCGAGCGCACCAAAAATGATCCCTTTCTTTCCTTTTAATAAGTTATATGCCATATCCGGTTGATTATATTTTTAGATTGAAATTCAAAGATATTAAATGTTGATTGGAACCTCACAATCGTCAGTTCAAAAGCTGTTTGGCATGCGCCAGGGCCGAATCTGAAAGAGCTTTCCCACCCAGCATCTCGGCCAGTTCCACTACCCTTTCTTCAGAACTCAACAATCTGATCTGGGTGTAGGTTTTTGATTTTTC
>JBPEXP010000128.1:0-3182 GCA_052031475.1 Flavobacteriaceae bacterium
CCTGAAAAGTGGCTTCATGGTACAACAGGTCTGCATCGCGAATTATGGGAATGATCTTTTCAGAATAGGCGGTATCACTGCAATAGGCATAGGTTTTGGCCGGTGGCGGATCCAGTGTGAGCAGCTTGTTATCAATGACCTGTCCATCTTCCAGCACATGATCTTTGCCGAATTTTATGGCATTGAAGTGTCTTCGGTCTATCCCATAGCTATTAACCACATCAATGTTCAATTTACGTTCCCGTTCCTTCTCCTGAAACAGGAATCCATTGGTGTAGATCCTGTGGTCCATGGGTATAGTAGAGACCTTGATCGTATTATCCTCGAATAACGTGACCGGTTCATCAGATTCCAGCTCGTGGAAGATCAGGGGGAAACCGGTCCATGAATTACCGAGTTTCAGCAGCAGGGTAATGGCCTCCTTAATCCCTTTAGGGCCGTAGACATGAAGTTCCTTTTCCCTGCCCATAAGCCTGTAGGTGGAAATAAGGCCCGGCAGTCCAAAAAAATGATCGCCGTGGAGATGTGAAATAAAAATGTGATGTATCCTGGAGAATTTGACTTTATTCTTGCGCATTTGCACCTGGGTCCCCTCGCCGCAATCGATCAGAAAAAGATGTTTCTTTACCTCAAGTACCTGCGCTGTAGGGTTGCTCATCGTCCTTGGTGTAGCGGCGTAGCAGCCTAGAATCTGTAGACGCATTCTTAATTGAAAGTTGAAAATTGAAAATTGAAAATTGAAAAACAGGTATTGGCAGTGGAAAATTGAAAACTGAAAAATGAGGTGTGCATCACTTAAAATATTTTGCCTTTGTTGTCTTGATGATGGACGCTAAAATTTTTATTAGATCGGTATTCTCATTTAATAGCTCTTTAAACAATTCATTTTCTATGTAATCGGAATGATATATAAGTTCTAGCCAATATCTGGTTTCATTAGCTTCTTTGAGTGCTATGGCCATTTTATGAACAAAATCTCTTTTACTCTGTGCGTGCTCCGCTTCTCTGACGTTGGCGCCAATTGATGTGGCAGATCGCAATAGCTGTTTGCTTAAATGATATTCGTTTTTTGTCTCTTGTACGAATCGAAATATTTTGATCACTCGGAGAGCAAACCGAAAACTTTTATTAGAGATCAGATTTTTGTTAGACAAAGGGTTTTTGTCGCAAAAACGACATCAACACTGTACTTTGCAATCATTCTACTACAATTCGAATCCGTCGGTAACTAAATCCAATTTTCCATTATCCATTTTCCACTTTCCACTTTCAATTTTCAATTTTCAATTTTCAACTAAATACCCAGATCACGTTCAATCTCCTCCATTTCTATAATATCTCTGGCTTCCTGCATGGTGGGAACCAGGCATATTTCGTCGGGTACTTCATCGTATGTTACCTGATCGCTTACCAGCACAAAGGACTTTTTTGCGGCCCTGTGGGTGTTGGAGATCTGCAGGAATTCAAGGATATCGCTGCTGTTCAGTTTTTTAAAGCTGAATAGATTTACAATAATATGATCGTCCTTGATCTTTGGATAAGCCTTTTTCAGGTTATCGATAAAGCGGGAAAGGGTGATGTTTTCCTGCAGTACAATGGTGATATTCCCGTCCTTGTCGAAGATCATTTTTATTGTTTGATTTTAGAAGCCAGCAAATAAATGACTGCCATCCTAATAGCCACTCCGTTCTCTACCTGATCTAAGATAATTGATTGTTTGGAGTCTGCAACATCGCTGGTAATTTCCACGCCTCTGTTGATCGGTCCCGGGTGCATGATTACGATCTCTTTGTCCAGGCTGTTCAGCAGGGATTTGTTCACGCCGTATTGCTGGGTATATTCCCTGGTGGTAGGGAAATAGCTGATATCCAATCTTTCATTTTGGATCCTGAGCATATTGGCCACATCGCACCAGTTGAGGGCCTTTCTCAAATCGGTCTCCACACCAATGTCCAGGGATTCTATATACTTGGGCAATAGCGTTTTGGGTCCGCACACCTTAACCTGTGCACCCTGCATTTTTAGGGCAAATATATTGGAAAGTGCCACGCGGGAATGCAGGATATCTCCAACAATGACCACTTTCTTTCCGCGTACCTCGCCCAGTTTTTCCCGTATCGAATAGGAATCCAGCAGGGCCTGTGTCGGATGTTCGTGGGCTCCATCCCCTGCATTGATAATGGATGCGTTAACGTGTTTGGAAAGGAATATACCTGCACCGGGGTTGGGATGCCGCATGACCACCATGTCTACTTTCATCGAAAGGATGTTATTTACCGTGTCGATCAGGGTCTCTCCTTTCTTGACAGAGGACTGGGCAGCCGAAAAATTGATCACATCGGCCGAAAGCCTCTTTTCAGCCAGTTCAAACGACAATTTGGTCCGGGTACTGCTTTCAAAGAATATATTGGCTATGGTAATGTCCCTCAGGGAAGGAACTTTCTTAATGGATCTATTGATTACTTCCTTAAAGTGATCGGCAGTTTCAAAAATGAGACGGATATCACTCTCTTTCAGGTACTTAATTCCGAGTAAGTGGTTCACGCTCAATTCACTCATAGGCTCATCGGTTTACCAGGTATATGGTGTCTTCTCCATCGTTTTCCTGCCACATCACTTTTACTTTTTCTTCATTGATGGCATCTACCTGCCTGCCCCGATAATTGGGCTGTATGGGCAGATGCCGGCTAAATCTTCGGTCAATCAGGGTGAGTAATTCAATTTCACTGGGCCTTCCAAAGGATTGGATGGCCGTAAGTGCTGCCCGGATACTACGACCCGTGTACAATACATCGTCAATAAGCACTACCTTTTTTCCTTCTACAATAAAATCGATGCTGGTACTGGATGCTGCCAAAGTTTTATCGCCACGCCTGAAATCATCCCTGTAGAAAGTGATATCCAGGTAACCGAGCTCGATCTCTTTCACCTTGTATTCATCCTTAAGGATACGGGCCAGCCTGCGGGCTACATAGATGCCTCTCGGTTGTAGTCCGATAAGGGCGGTATTCTTAAAATCCAGATGATTTTCCAATAGTTGACAGGCCAGTCGATGCAGTATAATATGGATCTCTTTGGAAGTCAGAAGTACTTTTTGACTCATAGAATCGGTGCCAACATGCTTGTTGGGCAAAAGTAAGGAATAATTGAGAATTGAAAATTGAAAATTGAAAATGAAATGA